>WJMD01000084.1 GCA_014728125.1 Candidatus Effluviviaceae Genus V sp. | reverse complement strand
TTCCGGCATCTGCTCCCGCACAAACGGAGACCCCGCTCGCGACCGAGATCGTGTCGGCCACGGTGTACAGTCGGCAGGCACAGATCGTGCGCGAGGGCGAGGTCACGCTTGAAGCGGGGAGCTACCGTCTTCTTTGCCGCGACCTTCCCGGGGGCGCGGTTGAGTCGTCGCTGGACGTCGTCGGTTCCGGACTCGAGGGCGCTCGCATCGTCGGCATCGACTTCAGAAGGGCCCCGGGCGACACCACGCTCCCGCCGAGAGCCGAGGAGTACCGCAGCGAGCTCGACCGGATCAAGGACGACGTCAGGGAACTGGAGCTCCGGAGGAAGACGCTGTCCGAGCGTGAGAGCCTGACCGAGTCGATCGGCGGCTTTTCCTCCGGTCTTGCCGAGGAGCGGCTGGCCGATCGCTCATTCGGCGTCACGGAGTGGACGGCGTTCCTCGATTTCTACGAGCGCGAGCTGATGAACGTCAAATCCGAGCTTCGCGGGGTGCTCGAGGAGACGCAGGAACTTGTCGAGAGGCGCAACCACCTCCGCGCCGAGCTCGAGGCGATGCAGGTCGCATCACGGCAGCGCGTGCTGACGGTCGAGTGCGAGGTCGACGAGCCGGGCACGATGCGCGTTGAGCTCTCCTACATCGTCCCAGGGGCCGAGTGGACGCCCGAGTATGCCGTCCGCTACATGGAGCAGAACGACGTGGTGGAGCTCTCCTACGGGGCTCGTCTTGTGCAATCGACCGGCGAGGACTGGGACGGGGTGAGCGTCGTCCTCTCCACCGCGAAGCCTCACGTCGGCGCGGCGCCGCCGGCGCTCGCTCCGCATTTCGTCGGCATGACCACCGGGACCATCCGCGGCCGGGTGACCGACGCGACCATGGGAAGCCCGCTCCCGTACGCGAACGTCTCGATCGTGGGCACCTCGTTCGGGACGATCGCGGATGCCAACGGGGCCTTCGTTCTTGCCGGCGTTCCCGCGGGGTCGCACACGCTTCAGGCACGCTTCATAGGATACGAGCGGGAGAGGGCCCGGAACGTGCGTGTCACGCCAGGCAGGACGGCCCGCGCCGACCTCGCTCTGAGACCGACCGTCTTCACGGCGCGAGAGACCGTCGGCGAGGTCCGCGCCCTGAGCACGGAGGGCGAAGCGATCGCCACACAACCCGGCGTCATCAGCCACGAGGGCGAGATCCACGTTCGAGGTGGTCGCTCGTCCGAAGTGAAGCCGTACGTCGACGGCATCGCAGTTGCCGATCACGTTGAGGCGACCGCCCAGGTGACGGAGTTCGCGGCCAGCCTGGCCGTCCCGCGGGCGGTCGACCTCGAGACGGGGGCCGAGCCGAAGCGCGTGCGCATCGTGCGGAGGAGCTTCGGTGGCGAGTACGTGTACGAAGCCGTGCCCAGGCTCTCGGAGCACGTCTTCCTCAAGGGCACGTTCGAGAACCCGCTCGAGTTCCCGATCCTGCCGGGGCAGGCCGAGGTCTACGTCGAGGCGGCGCCCGCCGGTGGCGGAGCCGCCGTCTCGGACTTCGTGGGGCGCGACCGGCTCGAGGGCGTCGTCCCCGGGGATGAGTTCACCCTCTACCTCGGCGCGGATCCGAACATCGAGATCGAGCACAACCTCCGTTCCCGTGAAGTGCTGACGCGCGCGGACGACGACGAGGTCCGCATCGCGTACGAGTTCGTCAGTCATGTCGAGAGCTTCAAGCGCCATCCGGTCGAGATGGTGGTGCTCGACCGCGTTCCGGTCTCGAAGATGAAGGACGTCGAGGTCGACGATGTAGACATCGAGCCCGAGCCGCCGGAGTGGGACGAGGACGGGCTGCTGACGTGGCGGTTCACGCTCGCTCCGGGAGAGCGGCGCGAGTTCGTCGTCCGCTACGAGATCGAGTATCCGGCCGAGTTCAGACCGAGGGACATCGGCCTGGAGGAATAGCCCTCCGATAACGAGCGCCACCGGCGCTCCGACAGCCGGGGAGCACGCCATTGAGGGGCTCGACGGAATCGTCGAGCACGTGAGGTCGATACGTCGGACCGTGTGGTCCTCGAGCGGTGGGGCATCACGGCCGGCGTCTACATCGAGGGCGAGCCGCTCAGGCCGTACGAGCCGCCGCCGTCGGTCGAGGTCATCCGACAGGACATCATGGATGCCGCCCGGGCCAGGGGCTTGAGCTTCCTCTGACGTTCAGGCACACTCGTTCACACGTGGGACCGCCCCGCCAGTCTGCTTCTTGGGCAGCGGGATACGTCCACTCGCTGTCTGTTTGGCCGGCCTCTGGTGGCCGCACTGAGAGGAATGACCAGTGGCGCCTCGCGGCATGGGGAAGGGCTGGATCGGGTTTCTGATCCTCGGCGTCGGTCTTGTGATCTTCGGTTTGACGCAGGACAGCGTTCCGTTCATCGGCGCCGGCGGTGTCTTCCTCATCATCGGCGTTCGTTTCATGTTGATCGACCTGAAGCGATCCAGGGGCGATGGCGAGTCGGGCCCGAAGCGCTAGGGGGCGTCGGTGTTCAGGGAGTTCAGAGAGCTCGCACGGTACCACTCGGGTTCCACCGACCGGTTCGCCGAACACGACGTGCGCGATGTCTTCGGAAAGACGATCCGGGACGTGAAGGAGTGCGGCTTCGCCGGACTTCGGGGAGCCGATGTCCTGGACCTGGGGTGCGGACAGCGTTTCCCCTTCGCGCTCCTCTGCGCGGCGCACGGCGCGCGGGCGACGGCGCTCGACGTCGACTACGTACGGCCCGATGCTCTCCCGCTCGCGTTCGTCCGGACTGCACGACATGGCGGCCTGAAGCGCGCTCTGAAGTCGAGTGTCCGGCGCGTCATGTGGGACGGGGCGTACTTCCGGGCGCTCGAGGAACACTCCGGAACACGGGTCCTGCCTCACCGCAAGGATGTGGCGTTCGTCGTGGCCGACCCCGCGGCCGCGAGCTACGACCTGGCATCCGAGTCGTTCGATCTCATCGCCTCGAACGCGGTCCTCGAGCACGTCGAGGACGTCCCGCGCTTCGCGTCGGAGGTTCGAAGGCTCCTGAAGCCCGGCGGCTACTTCTACGCTCTCATCCACAATTTCTACTCGCTCTCCGGCGGGCACCACATGGAGTGGGCCTTCCCGGAGCTTTCGGCGTCTGACACGGTACCGCCCTGGGACCATCTTCGGGAGAACCTCCACCCCGCCTGGGTCCCGCTGAATCGCCTGCGGCCCGAGCAGTACCGGGAGGTGTTCGAGGAGCATCTGGAGGTGCTGAGGTTCGACGGCGTGGGTACGAACCACGACCGCGGCGAGGTCGAGGGCGAGCAGTTCCTGACCGGCGCCGTGGCTGACGAGCTCTCGGAGTATCCCCGCGAGCTGCTCCTGACCCGGGCGTGGGTCATGATCGTTCGGAAGGTGTGACTGGCGGGCTCTTTCGAGCATCGCGCCGCCGGCCTCCCATTCGCACAGGAGAACCAGAACGATGTCCGAACTCACGGTCGCGCTGCTCCAGATGGAGTCGGCAGGATTCGACCAGGACGCGAACGCCGAGAAGGGCGAGCACTTCTGCCGCGAGGCCGCCGGGCGGGGAGCCGACATCGCTCTCTTCCCCGAGATGTGGAACATCGGGTATCGCCCCTGGCGGGACGGCGTGCGGGACGGTTCCTTCCGTTCGCTCAGCGACGATGAAGCCGAACAGGCACTTCGCGAGCGCTGGGCGGAGCGGGCCGTCCCACTCGACGGCGCGTTCGTCGGTCGATTCCGAGAGCTGGCATCCGAACTCGGAATGGCGGTCGGCGTGACATTCCTCGAGGAGGTACTCGAGAACACGCTCGGCGACGGGAGCGACCGGGCCCCGGCGCTCCCCCGCAACACACTCGCGATCTTCGACCGCAGGGGCGAGCTGGCACTTCGCTACTCCAAGGTACACACGTGCGATTTCGGCATGGACATCGCGACGGCGCCGGGCGATGCGTTCCCCGTGTGCGAACTTCCGACGTCGGTCGGCCCGGTCATGGTCGGCGCGATGATCTGCTTCGATCGCGAGTTTCCGGAACCGGCCCGGCTCCTGATGCTTGCGGGCGCCGAGATCATCCTCGTCCCGAACGCCTGCGAGATGGAGCAGAACAGGACCGGGCAGCTTCGCGCTCGGGCGTTCGAGAACATGGTCGGAGTGGCGCTTGCGAACTACGCCGGCCCGGAAGAGAAGGGACGGTCGGTCGCCTTCTCGCCGGTCGCGTTCGACCAGGACGGACGCTCGCTCGACACGACCATCGTCGAGGGGGGAGAGGGCGAGGAAGTCGTGCTGGCGCGCTTCGACCTCGACGCCCTCCGCCACTATCGTAAGAGAGAGGTGTGGGGAGATGCATACCGGCGTCCGGGCCTCTACGGGCGGCTTGCGACAGACGAACAGCGTCCGCCCTTTTTCAGAGACGACGCGCGGCGGTAGCGGAACGCCACCATCCTCAGGCGGCCGTCGGCGTTGGGGTGGGGCCGTCGGCTCCGGCGAGCGGCGCGATCAGCCCACGGCAAGAAGCGCGCACAGCAGTCTCGACATCGCGGTGTCTCCCTTCGAGGACAGGCGGCCCGGATATCTCCAAACCGCCCGCCCCGATGCATGTTCTATCCGAGTTCGTTGATCCTCGCCTCGACGGCCGCGATCATCTCCTTCAGGATCGCGCGGTAGCGCTTGAGCATCTCGGGATCGCTCTCGCTGCCCCAGCACTCCCGCAGATGGTCGAACTGCTTGAGGCACGGCATGGCCTCACCGTGCCCGCACTCGGTCGTCCGTCCGCACATGATTGTCACCTCCTTTCAGTTAGCTTATGCACATACTCTACTGAGTGAGGTCGAAGAACAGCCGACCCACTGGTCGGCTCGGGTTCCCTACTTCACCTTGAGCGCGTTCTTGAACAACCGTTCGTGCTCCTTGAGCACCTCCGTGTCGACCGAGTAGTGAACGCGCCGTCCGGCGCGCCGGCCTTCGACGATTCCGGCCTGGCGCAGGATCCGCAGATGTTGCGAGACCGCCGACTGCGTCACCTCGAGTCGGTACGCGATCGCGTTGACGCACAGCGGTCCGCCGGCGTCTCGGAGCATCTTGACGATGCGAAGCCGCGTCGGATCGGAGAGGGCCTTGAAAGTCCCGGCCAGGCGCTCCATGTCTGTCTGTGACTTCATCATATGAGCATATACTAATAGATAGCGAGCCGCTGTCAAGGGGCGTTGTCGCCTGTGGGCGGTCTCCAAGCGGTTGTCTGCTCAGCTCGCTCGACGTAGCACAACGCGAACCGGCGGTCCTCATCGGACCGCCGGTTCGCTTCGCTCATGACTGTGGGGACAACCCAACAGTTCGGGCTCCAGCGCGCTCACGCGCCGGGACCTGTCTACTTCAGCAGCACGCCCTTTCTGACGATCGTCTCTCCACCGCGGGAGAGGCGGAAGAAGTAGACGCCGGAGGCCACATTGCGTCCCGCGCCGTCGGTGCCGTTCCAGCGTGCGTGGTGGCGGCCCGGTTCGGTCACACCGTCGACGAGGGTCGCGACCTTCCGGCCCGAGACGTCGTAGACCGCGAGCTCGACCTCGGCCCTCTCGGGCAGGTCGAACGCGATCTCCGTCACGGGGTTGAACGGGTTCGGCGCGTTCTGGTGGAGCGCCAGCCGCTCGATGATCCCGTCGCCCTCGGGGATGCCCGTGTTGTAGATGCCGAAGAACTCGAGGATCTCGACGAGGAGCTCCTCCTTTGTGGACGACGGTGTGCCGTCCACGAGCCCGCCGAACTCGAAGGAGAAGGCGACCGTCTGGTAGCTGCCCGCGTCCTTCGCCACGCCGCAGCCCGCGCCGTCGGCCGGGTTCGTGAAGATGCGCGTGGCGCCGGTCTGCGCGCTGATGTGATCGATGTACGAGTTCTCGCCCGAGTAGGCGAAGCTCATGCCCTCGCACATCGTCCCGTCCTCGCCGTCGACGTTCGAGAGGTCGCCCGAGCCGTCGCTCATGCCGGCGACGCCGAAGTACGGGTTGTAGATCGTCCTGGCCGAGTCGTACGCCCAGCAGTCGCCGCCCTCCATGAAGACCTTTCCGCCGGCGTTCAGGAACGCGACGATCGTGTTCGCCTCGCTCGTCGAGAGCGAGTAGTTGTGCGAGTAGACGCCGAGGCAGATGAAGGCCGACTGGTAGTCCGAGTAGTCCGGCTCGGTCGTCGTGTGGACGTAGCTCACGTCGAGCGCGTCGAGGAGCGTCGTGAGCTCTGTGCCAGTGATGGGCGTGGGGTCCGGCTCCCAGATGACGACCGGGATCGCGTCGACGATACTGAACGCGTGCATGCCGCTCGACGGTTCGATCGTCGTGTTGGCCGCCCCGTCCGTGGCCACGATGCGGTAGGCGATGTCGTCGCCCAGCGCGACGGAGCCGGTGAAGTCGGCCTCGAAGACCGAGGTGCTCGGCACACGCGTCATCTCGATGTCGGTCTGACCCGTCCCGTTCTTCGTCCACTCGAGCGTCACCGACGAGAGTTCGATGTTGTCGGTGA
>WJMD01000083.1 GCA_014728125.1 Candidatus Effluviviaceae Genus V sp. | reverse complement strand
GACGGTGTGAACGGCGCCTCCCCGACGCCGGGCACGGTGAGCTCGACGAACTGACCGGCCTCGAACGTCAGCGGCTCCTTCGGACGGAACCGGTACGTCGTGATGGTCGGGGTCTCCGGCTTGATCTCCTCGATGACGCTCTCTATGGGTCGGTAGATGTTCTTCATGCCCTCGCCTTCGCCTTCTCTGTCACGACGTGCCTGATCGCCTCGCGCATGTCGATCCGCCCCATACAAACATCAATGCAACGGCCGCATCCGGTGCATGTGACGAGGCCGTACCTGTCTCGTGAGTACTCCAACTTGCAGCGGATCCTGTTCTGCAGCCTCTCGGCGAGGTTGGCGCGGGAGTTCCCGCCGCCTCCTGTTCGCGCGAAGCCGATCGAGAGGCACGTGTCCCAGTTGCGCGTCCGCTCGTAGCCGCTCTCCGCCTCCTGGTCGACCAGCAGGAAGCACGTGCAGGTCGGACAGCAGCGGTTGCAGGCCGAGCAGGCCACGCAGTCCTGCGTGACGTACTGCCATGCCTCGAGAGGCGCCTCGAGGTCGTGCTTGTCGTACGGGACGCCGGTGTCGAACTCGTGATTCTGACGCTCGATCGCCTCGGTGACGGAGGCGCGCCGGCGGTCCCGCTCCTCCACCTGGGTCTTCTGGACGTCGACCGCGAGGTCGCCCGCGCCCTTCATGAGCTCCTCGCCCTTGTCGGTCGCGACCGTCACGATGAAACCGCCCTCGACCTGCGAGAGGTTGACGTCGAACCCCTCCTCAGGCCAGGGCTTCCCGCCCATCATCGTGCAGAAGCAGGTCTCCTTGGCGGCGTCGCAGTCGAGCGAGACGATGTAGGTCTGCCTGCGCTTCTCTATAATGAAGGGATCGTCATACTCCTCGGTGAAGTGCTCGGTGCTCCAGTAGACCTTGTCGAACTTCCTGAGTCCCCGGAGGTCGCAGCCTCTCGGACCGACGATCACCGTCTTCGGGGCTTCGACGTCGGCCTCGGTCTCGCGCGAGGGGAACTTCGACACGACCTCGCGCGGGTAGAAGAGGAAGGACTTCGGGTTCGTCGCGAGCGCGGCGCCGTGCAGATGGAGCGTCTCGGGCACCTCGTCGGTGACCAGCTCGTAGTCCGGCGTCTCCTCGTGGTTCATGATGTCGAAGGTCACCGGGACATAGACCCGGAAGTCCTTCGCCCATCGCCCGATGAGCTTCCGGAGGTTCTCCCTGGTGATGAAGACTTCTCTCATCCTCGCCTTTCCTCTCGGTGACTCTCACGCCGCCCGCGGAATCGCCCGGGCTCTGCGCGGTCCGGTCCGTCGGGCGGCACACAGAAACCCCGCGCCGCTCGTGCTCGTCTGAGCGACCCCGGGGTCACGCTGCGTCGGTGCGCGTGTCAGGTGATCCTGCCCCTGGCCAGCAAGTAACATCAGCCTTTCATTTGATGTCGCTCGCGGGTCACAAAAGGACGGCCCACGGTCGCGTGAAACACGATCCTGGGCCGCGGACAAAAGCCCGATAGATAGTAGCTTTACGTGTGTCGAGTGTCAAGCGGAAACGGGTCCGTCAAGCACGCTCGCAACGCCTCTTCGCGCTGTCGGCGAACGGGCCCGGTTCCGCCGGAGAACCGCGTCATTCACGCTCCGACAGGAACCTGAGGTCGAGCTTCGCCTCGCCGGCATCTGCGTCGATGATGTGCTTCCGCGCGGTCGCGAGAACCTCCTCCATGATCTCCAGATAGAGCCGCTCGCGCGTCGCGCCCTGCGCCTTCCGGTATTCCTGAAGCATGCTGGTGAAACGGGCCGCTTCACCCTCGGCCGACTTCGACTTCTCGGTCCTGTATCCCTCGGCGGCCGTGATAAGCTCCTGCGCCTCGCCCCGGGCCATCGGCACGACGCGGTTGGCGTACCCGCTGGCCTCCTGGGTGATGCGGTTCCGGTCCTCGCGGGCGCTGGCCACGTCGCGGAACGCGTCGGCGACCTCCCGTGGCGGCGTGATCTCCTGGATGTGGACGGCGACGATCTCGACCCCGGCCCCGTAGTCGTCGAGGACGGCCTGCGACTGAGCCTTGACCGACTGTGCGATCTCGACCTTCGCGACGGTCAGCACCTCGTCGACGCCGTGCGTCGCGAGCTCCTTCGTCAGAACCGACTCCCCCACCTTCCGGATCAGCCAGTGCGGCTCCTCGACGTCGTAGAGGAAGCTCGACGGGTCCTTAAGGACGTACTGGATGAGAAGCTGGACCTCGATGATGTTCGTGTCGCCGGTGAGGAACTGCGCCTCGCGGGGCTCCGGCCTCAAACCCCGAATCTGATCGACGATCTTGTATCCGACGCTCATGCGCTTGATCGAGGTCGTCTGGGGCGTCTCGACCGTGTCGACGGGCCACGGGATGCGGTAGTGGATGCCCGGGACGATGTCGTCGGCGATGACGCGGCCGAAGCGCTTGACGACGCCGCGCTCGTCGGGCTCGACGACGTAGATACCCGAGAGGACGTACATCACGACCGCGGCCAGCACGAGCCACCGCGCCAGACGGCCGACCTTTGGCAGCCCGGCCCGCATATCGGCACGGACGGTGCCCCGCTCATCCTCGGGTCCCCCTCCCGGGGGTCTTTCGGTCCACTCGGTCATCTCGACCAGCCGTTCTCCTTAGAATGCGCGCGACCTACTCGCTCTTCCTGTTCATGAGCTTGAGAAGGTCGGAGTCCGACGAGAGGATGATGGTCGTCTTCCCGTCGACGATCCTCCTGTACGACTCGAGCGTCCTCAGGAACTCGTAGAACTCCGGGTCGGCGCCATACGCCTTCGCGTAGATGGCCATAGCCTCGGCGTCGCCCTCGCCGCGGATCGTCTCGGCCTGGCGGTACGCCTCGGCCATGATCTCCTGGCGTTCCTTGTCGGCCTCGGCGCGGATCTTGATGGCCTCCTCCTCACCCTCCGACCGGTAGCGTTTCGCGATCCGCTCGCGCTCCGCGCGCATGCGGTCGAAGACGCTCTGCTTGTTCTGCTCGGGGAATGCAAGACGCTTTGTCCTGACCTCGGCGACACCGATGCCGAACCCGGTGGAGGCGGACGAACGCACGCGCTCGGTCACGACCGACATGATCTCTGCGATCCTCATCGAGTCGGGGTCGGTCGTGATGAGCGCCCTCAGAGGATAGCGGCCGAGAGCCGCGCCGAGCTCCGACGCCACGATGTCGGCCATCCGCACCTCCGCACCCGCCCGGTCGGTAACCGTCTCGAGGAATCGTCTCGGGTCCTCGATGCGCCACGCTACGAACGCATCGACGACGATGTTCTTCTTGTCGTTCGTCAGAAACTCGGTCGGCTTCGGATCGTAGACGAGAAGCCGGTCGTCGAAGAACCTGACCGCCTGGATCGGCTGCGGCACTTTCCAGTGGAGCCCGGACTCCGTGACGACGCCGACGGGGCTCCCGAACTGCGTCACGATCGCTGTCCGCGTCTCGTCGACCACGAAGATCGCCGACCTCACAAAGAGCGCCGCCAGCACGAGGACGGCGATCAGGACGTAGTGTTGTCGTTTCATGTCAGGTCTCCGTTCGTGCGCTTCCTGCGTTCGGCGTGTCCGCGGCGGTCGAGCAGGGCTACTCGCTGATCGTCGCCTCGTTCGCGAGCCCCTTGTCGAAGACGCGGATGTCGTAGCCGCGGAGTTCCACGTCTTCGCTCACGAAGAACTTCTCGATGCCTGCGAGGATCTCCTCCATCGTTTCGAGATAGAGCCGAGTCCGCGTCACGTCTCTGCCGTTCCTGTACGCCTCCGCCATCGCGATGATGCGGTCGGCGTCGCCCTTGGCCTTCTCGACACGCTCGAGGCGATACGCCTCGGCCTCGCGGATAAGCTTCTCGGCCTCGCCCCTCGCGCGCGGCACGAGCTGGTTGGCGTAGGCGTGCGCCTCGTTGATCGTCTTGTTCTTGTCTTCGCGAGCGCTCGAGATGTCGCGGAACGAGGGGACCACCTCGAGGGGTGGGTGCATGTCCTGGAGCCTCGTCGAGACGATCCGGACGCCGGCGCCCTCGCGGTCGAGGAAACGCTGGACCTCGGTCGCCACCTCTTCCTCGAGGGAGCTCCGCCGCATCGTCAGGACCTCCTCGAGGGGGAGGCGTCCGACGATGTGGGTGATGACGGACTCCGTCGCGTACCGGACAAGGTCGTCGGTCGACGCGACGGAGTAGAGGAACGCCCTGGCATCCGCGACACGGTAGAAGACGACCGCGTTCAGGTCCACGATGTTCTCGTCGCCCGTCAGCCGGAGAGCCTCCTCGGGGACCTTCTCATAGGTGCCGGCCGCGTGGCGGCTCTCCCAGAGCGTGGCGTAGAACTCGGCCGCGACCTCGGAGACCTCGCGGGGATTCTCACGCGTCCGGAAGCCGACCTCGACGCGCCGGGGCTTCCGGAGCTCGACGCGGGTGACGCGGTCGACCGGCCACGGAGCCTTGAGATGCGCCCCGGGCTCGACCGACTCGGGGAGCGCCCTCCCCCACCGCGTCACGACGCCGACCCTCCCGGGGCCGATGAAGTAGATACCGGAAAGACACCAGACGGCGACGACGATCCCGCCGATCGTGACAACGAGCCTCCATCGCTTCCCCGGCTCGCGCGCCGCCCGTCCGAGGTAACGGCCGAACGCGGCCAGGCCGATGGCCTCGAGCCCGGCCCCGATGGCTCTCACTGGAGCGCTGTGTGCGATCGCCACGACCGGCGTCGACTGCGCGATGGTCCCCATCCTGAGACCTCCGACCGCCGAGAGCAGGATGACGATGCCGGACTCGACCACGAAGATGGCGACGACGGCCGCCGCGATCGGGTCGAGCCGGACGCCGATGGCCTGTCCCATGAGCCCGACGACGACGGCGCCGGTGGTCAGCGTGTCCATTCTGGAGTGATAGCCGTCGGCCATGAGGCTCACACTCTCGGTCTCACGGCCGACGAACAGCTTGTACTGCGCGGCGAAGTACGAGACGAGCGCCGCGAAGAGGCTGCCGCCGATGGCGATGGGGAGGTTCGTGACGGAAGCGGTGGCGAGTGTCGAGACCCGGCGGAAGATGCCGAAGGCCGCGTAGAAGATGAGGAGTGCGATGACGACGCCGACGATGTTCTCGACGACGGCGAGATGGCGGCGTCCGTCCCGACGGGAGATGCGGGCCCCCGCCCAGACGAGGCCCGACGCCGCGACATCGGAGCCCGAGTGCCACGCGTCCGCCAGAAGCGCGATGCTCCCCGAGAGCGCCGCGAGCCCGACCTTCAGGAAGACGAGCCCGACGTTGATCAGGATCGAGATGAGCGCGGTGCGCTCGACGCGGTCCAAGACGCCTCACTCCTCTCGCGCGTTCTTCGTCGCTCCGGGCAGCGGCCGCTGGTGTGAACTCAGCGCGCTTTCTGGCCGGGACCGCCGGACCCGAGAGGATCGTCTCTCTACTCTTCCGACACGACGCGCGCTATGTCAACCACACGATCGTCCTTCCCGAGGTTGATGACACGCACGCCCTGCGTGTTGCGTCCGATGATCGAGAT
>WJMD01000082.1 GCA_014728125.1 Candidatus Effluviviaceae Genus V sp. | reverse complement strand
CCCGGAGGCGCTTGTCGCACAGGCGAGCTCGCTGGGCCTCGACGCGATCGCCATCACCGACCACGACACGGTCGGCGGCGTGGCGGCGGGTCTCGCGGCGGGGGAGAAGGCCGGGCTCGAGGTCGTGCCCGGCGTCGAGATCGGCATCGCGCACGATCCCGAGCGGCATCTCGTCGAGATCGACATCCTCGGCTACTACATCGACCCCGAGCATCCCGAGCTCGTCGAGGCGCTCGACCTGCTGCAGAAGGCGAAGAACGGGAAGCTCGCGAAGCAGCTCAAGGTGCTCGCGGAGAACGACCTTCCCATCCCCGAGGAGGAGGTGCTCGCCGAGGCTGCGGGTGACACCGTCCGGCGGCCGCACATCTGGAAGATCCTCAGGAAACACCACCCCGACTTCCGGGCCGATGTGTTCTTCGACAAGACCTCGTTCGGCGGGGAGTGGCACGTGACGAAGGACTTCTCGCTGACCTTGGAGGCGACCGTCGAGCTCATCGAGCGCGCCGGCGGGGTCTCGTCCATGGCGCACCCGGGCGCGTACAACGCCGTCTTCCCGAAGACGGGCGAACTTGTCGACCCGTCGGTCGACGAGGCCGTGGCCGTCTGTGCCGAGGCCGGCGTCCGGGGCCTCGAGGTCTACTACACCTACGACAAGAACCGTCCCTACTACGACCGCGAACCGCTCATCTCGAAAGCAGAGCTCGCCGAGCTCATCGAGCACTACCGCGGTCTCTGTGAGCGCCACGGCCTCGTGCCGACCGGCGGGACCGACTTCCACGGCACCTCGAAGCCCCAGATCGCCATCGGCGAGATCGATGTGCCCGGCGACGTGCTCGACGGCCTGCGGGCCGCGCGAAGGGTGTCCCGCTAGCCCTCCGGCGACCGGTCCTCTCTCCACGACACACGCGAACACCCGCCCATGAGCCCTTGCGGGGCATCTGTCTTTCTGATACTATTCGCACACGAATGAATAGGGGTCGCGTATCTCCGATCGCTGTGAGCCCGGAGAGCGGCGGTTCCGCTGTTGGGAGAGGAGGCACCATGAGGGCTGTCATTGCTCTGCTCGCCGTTCTGTCGCTCGTGTTCCTGGCCGGCTGTGAGGACAAGACGACCGGCCCCGGAGAGGCCGGTGGATACCCCGACATTGACGGCCTCATCGCGTTCTACGGCTTCGACGGGAACATGCAGGACGAGACGCCGGGCGGCAACGATGCAACGTCGGGAACGGTCGGACTCCCCTTCGTCAAGGACCACAACGGGAACGAGGCCCGCGCGATCTACGTCGACGGGACCTCCGATTCTCTCTGGATCCCGGACCATCCGGACCTGAGGGTCACCGGGAGCATCACGCTGGCCGCATGGATCGAACCTGATGGGACGGCGCTGGCCTACAACGCCGTCATCGACAAGAACTACGACGACGCGTACTCGCTCGGCCTCCACGGCGTCGCGCCGGGCGACACGCTGACCGACATCCGGGCCTTCATCGGCGACGTGATGTTCGAGTTCGACGACGTCGTGCCGGTCGGCGTGGACGAGTGGACCCACATAGCGTTCACGTTCGTGGATTCGTCCGACGTCGGGAGGTTCTACGTGAACGGTGACTTCGTCGGGAGCATCGTTGCGGCGACGACGCTCGGGACCTCGGCGGCCGACGTGCGTCTCGGGAGCTCCCTGTACGGTGATGCGTACGCCGGTGCGATCGACCAGGTCGCAATCTTCGACCGGGCTCTCGACGAGACCGAGGTCGGGCTGCTCTACGGGTTCGACTGATGAGAACGGTGATGCCGCCTCGGGCGTGACCCCGGGGGGGCGCGGACGAGACCGGAACCGGCACAGGCTTCTACGAGCCGGCGTTCTCCACGATGGAGGCGCCGGCTTTCCGCATCTCCCTGAGCGCCTTCTCGCCGTCGCCCGGTTCTGCGTTGACGGCCCGCGTCGCGCTCCGGATGAGCCGCACGTCGAACCCCTCGCGCAGCGCGTCGAGCACCGTCTCCTTGACGCAGTAGTCGAGCGCGAGGCCGCCGACCCAGAGCGTCTCGATGCCTTGCTCCCTGAGCTTCCGAGCGAGTCCCGTGCCCTGGAAGGCCGAATAGGCCTCCTCGTCCGGGTCGTCGCCCTTGGACACGACAACGGCGTTCTCGGGCAGCCGGAGGTCAGGGTGGAACGCCGCACCCTCGGTGTCCTGCACGCAGTGCGGCTTCCACGGGCCGCCCTGCTGCTCGAAGCTCGTGTGGTTCGGGGGATGCCAGTCTCTCGAAGCCGCGATGAAGACGCCCTCCCTCTGCGCCTTCTCGATCCACCGGTTCAGGACCGGCACGACCTCGTCGCCGTCAGGCACGGGCACCGTCCCGTCGGGCATGAAGCAGTTCTGCGTGTCGACGATGAGGAGCGCATCCTTCTCGGAGAACTGTGGCATGTTCCCTCCTCACGTAATGAACAGGGCCCACGGAACACCGTAGGCCCTGTTCCGGCTCGAGGCAAGGGCCGACCCGGGCACGCTCCGTCCCGGTCGGTTCCGGGATGCTACTCCAGGATGTGGTCGAACGTGAACGTGTAGTGCCGGGCCAGGTCGCGGACGACGTCGCTCCGCCCGCTCGCGCCGTGGCCCGCCTCGACGTCCTCGAAGTAGAGCACGTCCTTTCCGAGACGCTTCAGAAGATACGCGAACCGCCGGGGCCCCGATGGCGCGACGCGCGGGTCGTTGAACCCGGCCGTCACGAGCATCGGACGTTCGATGCGGTCGGCGTAGTAGATGGGGGAGAGCTGCTTCGCCAGCTCGCTTCCGACCGGCGCCATCTCGCGCTCCCACCCCTCGCGGAACGTCTGGTCGCCCTTCTCCGTGCTCCAGTCGACGTCGGCGACGCCGACCTCGCTGACGGCGCACGCGAACTTCGTCGGGGCGTGGACGGCGAGGTAGTTGACCGTGTAGCCGCCGTAGGAGGCGCCCCAGATGGCCGTCCGCTCCGGCGATGTCCAGCCTTCGTCGAAGAGATAGTCGAGCGCGGCCTCGGCATCCTCGAGCGCCTGGAAGCGTCCCTCGAGGTTGTCGGCACGTTCCCACGCGGGGCCGTAGCCGGTGGAGCCCCGCACGTTCGGGTAGAGGAACCCGATGCCCTTCGCCAGCGCGAAGGCCTTGTTCCGTTGGAAGTAGGGGCGGCTCTGGCCCGGAGGCCCGCCGTGGTAGTCGACGATTAACGGCGTCTCGCCGTCGCGCTCGGTGTTCTCCGGCAGATAGAGGAACGCTGGGATCATCGTGCCGTCGGTGCTCGGATACTCGATGCTCCGGACGTCGATGCCCTCGAAGTCGAAGCCGAACGTGGAGACCTTTCCGATCTGCTGGAGCTCGTCCGAACCGGCCGCGACGTAGTACGCGGTCGGCGGCGTCGACGGCGAGTTGAAGTCGAAGACCATGTCGCCGTGGTCGTTCAGCGCGACCGTCGAGATGATGCCGACGCCGGGTGACGGCGGCGTGGTAACGGTGCCGTCCAGGTCGACGACCGAGATCTCCGAGTACCCGTCGCGGTTCAGGATGAGCGCGACGCGGCCCAGCGGCTTGTTAAGCTCCATGTCGTCCACCTCGGCTCCGGGGTCGTGGATGAGCTCGACGTCGCCCGATTCCGGGTCGATGGTCAAGAGCTTAAGGAACTCCTGCTCGTCGGAGAGAAGGTCGCAGAGGGTGAGCACGCGGCCGTCCTCAAGATAGTCGCCGGTCCAGAACAGGCCGACGTCCGTGAGGTCGCTCGCCTCGCCGCTCTCGAGATCGACCTCGATGAGCTGCGACTCGGAGAACGAGATGAAGCGGATGCCGAGGAGCTTGCCGTCTGTGTGGTCCAGCAGATAGAAGGCGCCGGGCTCCGTGTACAGCGTCTCGACCGCAGCGGTCTCGAGGTCGTAGCGCGCGAACCAGATCTGCTCGGTGTTGTCGATGGTGAAGTAGAACGACGTATCGTCGATGATGTGGGGTGTGCCGTAGGAGATCGAGCGGTCGACCAGAAGCGGCTCGAACGACCCGTCCCGCCCGAAGCGCCAGATATCCCAGTCCTCGTCGCCGTGCTTCATGACGGTCATGTAGAGGTAGTCGCCGCCCGGGTCGAGCCGGTGGTAGCCGGTCTGGAGCCCCTGTTCGGTCCAGCCGTTCGGCGTGATCTGCATGGGCCAGCCCATCGGCTCGTCCATGTGGAAGAAGGCCGATTCGTCGCCCGTCAGCCGCATCGAGAAGTAGATGCGCCCTGTGTTGTCGATGTCGGGGGCGCCGAGATAGTCGATGCCGAGGATCTCGGAGAGGTCATCGACGGTCGGCTGCCAGTGCTGCGAGGAGGTGATGCGCTCCTCGGTCCCTCTGGTCTCCTCGCCGATGAAGGCGAGGATCTTCGTCGTGTCGGAGACGACCCACGGATCGACCTCCTCGAGGATGCCGCGGATCTCGTCCTCCGCGGTCGGCGGGGGAGGCGGGTCGGCGGCCACTGCCGACGCGGCGAGGATGAACGTCAGGATCAACGCCGCGAACACCGCGGAGAGTGCTGCGCGCCCTGTTGCCTGCTTCAATGCCGGATGCATGAACGGGCTCCTTTCGTGCGGGTGCTTCGGTTGCCGATCGGACAAGCGTATCACATGTGACCCGGTCACGGGTATTCCGGTTCGGCACGCCCCCAGACCTCGCAGGGTGCGGACACCGCCGGATCTCGCAGGGAGCGGACGCCCCCTCACGCGAGGGCGCCCAGTTTTCGCTCGACACAGAATCGCCCTTTCTGATATGTTGCCCGCGAAATCAAGGCCAGACCGAGCTTTGGACGGAAAGCTGTGTTCGACACGAGGAGGTTCGGTGCCTTCCCTGCGAGGCTTGTCCGTCACTTCAGCACTCGTACTTCTTGCCGTCGCTTTCGTCCCACTCGCCCTTCCTCTGCATGCCACGCCTTCCCGGACGCGCGGATCCCTCCCGCGGAGCGTGCCGGAGACCATCTGGTTCCAGGGCTATCTGGCGGACTCGACCACCGGGGACCCCCTCACAGCGGCGCTCGACATGTCGGCGACGCTCTATGCTCAGGAGGAGGGAGGAACGGCCCTCTGGGGGCCCGAGTCGCATCCATCCGTCCCCGTCGAGGCCGGGTGGTTCCGACTCGAGCTTGGGACAGCGGACTCTCTCATCACGTTCGACAGCGCGCCCTACTACCTTGAACTGACGGTCGACGGCGAGACGATCGAGCCGAGACTCAGACTCGGAAGCGTTCCCGCCTCTCTCAACGCCGCTCAAGGACCGTGGTCGGTCGCCGGGACCGATGTTCATCGTTCGAGCGGTGCCGTCGGGGTCGGAACGGCCTCGCCGGAGGTGCCGCTCCATGTCGCCTCGCCCTCGGGCGGCGAGGTCCTTCGAGTTGAAAGCGGCGACTACTCCTCCCGCGTGGCGCGGATCACGTCCACGGGCTGGTTCGATATCTACGACGACCTGCTGCAGCTCGAGGCCCCGAAGATCAACCCTTTCGATTTCCAGTTCCTCGAGTGCACAGCGCTCGAGTACCTCGCGAACGACGTTGTCTTCCGCGTTCATGAGAATGGCGACGTGACGGCCGACGGTGTGATCACCGGGGGCGGCGCAGACCTCGCCGAGATGATCCGGGCCTCCGAGGGCGCGCGGTCGCTCGAGCCCGGGGACGTTGTCGTGGTCGACCGGAGCGGGACCCGCTCGGTCGTGCGCTCGACCGAGCCGAGGTCTTCTGCGGTCCTCGGCGTTGTCAGCGAGAAGCCCGGTTTCCTCGGGTCGGAGCGGGAGTGGGACATTCCGCGTGACGGTTTCGAGGAACCGGAGGAGCTCCGTATACGGGATATGGCGGAGCGGTTCAACGAGGTGCCCGTCGCCGTTGTCGGGATCGTCCGGTGCAGGGTCTCGGCCGAGAACGGTGCCATCGAGCCCGGGGACCTGCTTGTTACTGCCGCCACACCGGGTCACGCCATGCGCGGCGAGCGTCCAGCACCGGGCACGATCCTGGGGAAGGCGCTAGGCTCGCTTCGAACTGGCACAGGCAGCATCGATGTTCTGGTGACACTCCAGTAGCGGTCCGTGAGAGGCCGCAATCGCTCGCGGTGGGACCCCTCCAGGCTGGGGTCCCGAAGGGAGGAAAGCATGAAGCAGTTGTTGCTCCTGGCAACAGCGGCTCTTCTCATCGCGGGAGCTGCGGCTCCCACGATGGCGGATGTGGAGATCGACAGCGAGAGCTTCATCCTGCGGACCTGGGCGCTCGAGTCCGGGGGGCCCGTGGGGGAGTCTCCGACGTGCCAGTCGACCAGCTTTCGTCTCCGTCCCCGTATCGCGCCGCCGTTCGTTGGTCAGGGCGAGAGCTCCTCGTTCCTGTTGTGGGGCGGAGGAGCGTACACGCCCGTCGAAGCATCGTTCATCGCGACTGCGATGGCGGAGGACGAGGTGGTGCTCCGCTGGACCGTCGCCGAGCTTGCGACGGTATCCGGGTTCCACATAGAGCGTGCCCTGGCGGAGGAGGGGCCCTTCGAGCGCCTGACCTCTGAGCCGCTCGAGCCCGTATCCCCGGGGGCCTACGAGGACACGGACGTCTGGCCGGGGACGGCGTTCTTCTACCGCCTCGTCGTGCTCGAGCTCGATGGAAGCGAGTCGGTCGTTCCCGAGGAGCCCATTCGCGTCGAGACCGGCGGCGTGTTCGAGACGAAGCTCCACGCGGCGCGTCCGAACCCGTTCCGCGGTTCGACCTGGCTGGTGATGGATCTGTCGCAGGACGTCGATGCCGCCAGGGTGCGTATCTACGACGTCTCGGGTCGCCTGGTGAAGGCGCTGGTCGACGGTCCGATGCCCGCGGGACGACATGAGCTCGCGTGGGACGGAAGGAGCGCGTCGGGCGAGCGGGCAGCGTCGGGCGTCTACTTCTGCCGCTTCGAGGCGGGGGACGTCCGGGAGACCAGCTCGATGGTCCTGCTGCGCTAGAGTGTGAATCCGGCGCGGGGTCCTGCCGACGCCGAATGCAGATGTGCGACACATGAATGGACACGCCTTTCTGGAGGAAACATGAGACATGCCAGTTCGATTCTTGCAGTAGTCGCTGTACTGGCGATCGTCGCCGTCACGGCGGCGGGGCCGTTCTTCGACACGGTCAGATCCTCGGCCCCGGCCCCCAGGTCGAGCGGGGAGCGGGAGATCGCGGAGACCATCTGGTTCCAGGGATACCTG
>WJMD01000081.1 GCA_014728125.1 Candidatus Effluviviaceae Genus V sp. | reverse complement strand
GCCCGGTCCTGTCAGGGAGCGGGAGAGCTTCGATGAGCACGGTCTACATGGATCACAACGCGACGACACCCGTCGACACGCGCGTCGTCGAAGCGATGCTGCCGTACTTCTCCGAGAGCTTCGGCAACCCATCGAGCCCGTACGAACTCGCGGCGCGCAGCAGGCACGCCGTGGACGCAGCCAGAGAGCAGGTCTCGACGGCCATCGGAGCGGGACCTGAGGACATCGTGTTCACGAGCGGGGGCACCGAGTCCGACAACATCGCGATCAAGGGCGTTCTGTTCAGGGCGCGAGACGAACGTGCCCACGTGGTGAGCTCCGCCATCGAGCACCATGCGGTACTCCATACGCTCCAGTACATGCGGGACCGCTTCGGATTCGACGTGACATTCGTTCCGGTCGGCGGGGACGGCCGCGTGGACCCGCGTGCGGTCGAAGATGCCCTGCGGCCGGAAACGGTGCTCATCTCCATCATGCACGCCAACAACGAGACGGGCGTCATTCAGCCCCTCAGCGAGATCGCCCGGATCGCACGTGAGCGGTCTGTGACGCTTCATACCGACGCCGTGCAGAGTGTTGGGAAGATCCCGCTGGACGTCTCGGAACTCGGGGTCGACCTTCTGTCCCTGTCCGCCCACAAGCTCTACGGTCCGAAGGGCGTCGGAGCCCTCTACGTCCGACCCGGGGTGAAACTCGACCCGCTCTCCCACGGCGGCGGCCACGAAGCGGGCCTGCGCCCCGGAACGGAGAACACCCCCGGGATCGTCGGTCTCGCGGAGGCCCTCCGCATAGCGACGGAGCACCTCGCGGAAGAGGGAGAGAGACTCGCGGCCCTCACGAAGCGGCTTCAGGTCGGCGCCCTCGGCAGTATCCCCGAGGTTCTCCTGAACGGAGCGGAGAAGCACCGCATTCCCGGGACACTCAACCTCGCCTTCAAGCATGTCGAGGGGGAGAGCGTCGTGCTGTCGCTGGACATGGAGGGCTTCGCCGTCTCGACCGGTTCAGCCTGCACGACCGACTCCGACGAACCGTCCCACGTGCTCTCGGCGATGGGGGTCGCCCCCCGCGACGCCCAGGGCTCCGTACGGTTCGGACTCGGGCGCTCGACGAAGTCCGACGACGTCGACCGGCTGCTCGACGTGCTCCCGGGCGTTGTGGAGCGTCTCCGTGCGATGTCACCCACCTACAGGCGGTCCGCGTGAGCCCCGGCCTCAGGACCGTCTTTGTCGCCCTCGCTCTTCTGTCCGCCCTGACATTCGCCGCGTCGGGGGCCGGCTGGATGCGGGAGACGAGCGGCCACCTGACCGTGGAGTTCGCGAGTGGAGACGAGCTCGCCGCACGGCGGGTGCTCGAGATCGGAGCCGGGGCGTCCGAACGGCTGCACCGGCAGATGGGCGTCGAGTCACCCGCGGACATCCGCGTCGTCGTGGCGCCCGACGAGACGACCTTCCGGGAACTGACCGGAGGCGCCGTTCCGGAGTGGGGTGTCGGCGTGGCCTACGCCTCGCGGTCACTGATCGTTCTCAGGAGCCCCCGTATCATCGACTACCCACTCGCACTGGGCCAGATCGTGGTCCACGAACTGGCCCACGTCGCGACCGAACGCGGCCTCAGGGGGGTGCGGGCTCCCCGATGGTTCCACGAGGGCGTCGCGATGATGTCGGCGGGGGAGTGGCGCCTGGGGAACCTCGACGCGATGGTGGCCCGCGTGGAGGGGGGCGGTACGATCCCCTTGAGCGAGCTCGACGCGTCGTTCCCCTACGGTTCGAGCGACGCTGCGGCGGCCTACGTCGAGAGCTTCTTCGCCGTCAACCACCTCGCCGAGACGAGCGGGATCGGCACGGCGCCCGGCGTCGTCCGGGCCATCGCCGCGGCCGGGAGTTTCGACGAGGGCGTCGCACGCCTGACGGGGCAGGCGCGCGCGTCCTTCGAGGAGAGCGTGCTCGGGGAGATGAACCGTTCCTACAGACTGCCGATGTTCCTGCGGAGCGGGAGGCTGCTGTTCCTGGTCATCGCGGTCCTCGTCATCGTCGCCGTGATCGTCCGGGCGGCGACGTCGCGCCGCCGTCTCGAGGCCCTGTCGGACAGCGACGGGGGGCCGCCGCGCTGGAGACCCGGCTCAGACAGCTCGTGGGAATGACAGGCCCTTCGAACGGCCCCTGGGCGGCATCGAGGACGCCGCTTGTTGTTGTTTGACAGGGGTTTAGGGGGTTGCTATACTGCTCCCGGCAGGAGGGCTAGACCTAACTGGTAAGGCAGCGGTCTTGAAAACCGCCGGGCCTCACGGCCCTTGGGGGTTCGAGTCCCTCGCCCTCCGCCAGCGTGAACGAGCTCCCAACGGAGAGGTGCCCGAGTGGCTGAAGGGAGCTGCCTGCTAAGCAGTTGTACGGGAAACTGTACCGAGGGTTCGAATCCCTCCCTCTCCGCCAGAGGCAACGCGCCCATAGCTCAATTGGATAGAGCGTCTGACTACGGATCAGAAGGTTGGGGGTTCGACTCCTCCTGGGCGTACCACCGGTCGCCGCTCCTCCGCACCGACGGGGGAGCGGCGCCTGCATTTCGAGCGGGCCGACCGCTCCCACGCGGCGCCGCTCCGCCGCTCAGAGCGCCGCTGTCCGACGGTCTGTCGGGAGCGCCCCGTGTCGTACATTGCAGGCACGCGATTTGCTCATTCAGGGGTGATACGAACTGGTGACGTCTGCTCATCTTGTGCATTGACAGGATCGTCCTGACCCTTCTATGCTCGCAGCGGTGAGGTTCGGGAAACAGACTCTCTCAAGGGGGAAGATGATGAAACTGGTGAGGATTCTCAGCTGCGGTCTGCTGCTGACGGCGCTCGTGCTCGGTCTCGCCGGCTGCAGCGACCTCTTCGAGGAGGCCGACGAGGCGGAGGCGGAGGCCTCGTTCGCGACGGGTATGGACGAGCTGATGGACGAGATGGAGGACGTGGACACCGAGGAGGCCCCCTGGGAGTGGGAGGTCGACCTGTCGAAGGCCCAGTCGGACTTCGAGGACGCCCTCGACGCGGACTCGGACCACTGCGGCGCCCTGTTCTTCTCGGCGTTCGTCCGCCTGCTCATGGTGGCGACCGATGAGGATCTGGGCGATATCATGGACGAGGGGTGGGAGGAGGAGCGGGCCTCGCGCGAGGCGCCGCTGCTCTGGATGCTCGACAAGCCCAACGTCTTCGCCGTCGCCGACCGGATCGACCGTATCAGGCAGGACGACCCGATCCTCTTCTCGGAGATCCAGGAGTTCATCGAGTCAGAGGTCATGCCCGCGCTCGCCTACGCCGACAGCAGGCTGACCGCCTTCGAAACGCAGGACTGCTCCTTCACGATCGAGGTCGAGATCCCGGAGCGCCGGGAGACCGTCCAGATCGAGATCGACGCGACCGACGCGTACTTCATCCACGCGCCGCTCGACGGTCTCGAGAGCATGTTCGCCATGGTCGTCTCGTACAACATGGACGTCGAGGCCGGCGAGACGCAGTACCACCTGATCGAGGAGGATGAGGACTTCCTCACCCTCAGGAACGACGACCACATGGCGACCGCCTACGACAAGATGGTCGACATGTCGGAGCATCTCCTCGACGGGTGCGACGAGCTCGAGGCGGAGACCGACGATCAGACGAACGACCTCATCACGGAGACGCTGGGGCTCATCCCGCTCGACGACATGATGGGGGCAGGCGCCGTCGACTCGATCCGCTTCTACGCCGGTGAGATGCAGGACTGGTTGATCTACGGGGTCACATTCAATCCGTCCGAGGACACGGACGATGTGGCGGCACCCGACATCGACGTCTACTTCGACGTCGCCGAGTTCTTCAACGACCCGCTGGACGACCTGAGGGACTATTTCCCTTACCACACGTGGGAGGGCGACTCCGTCATGGTCGTGACCGAGCCGATCGCGTTCCCCGACCCGTCGTTCAGCAATGTGACGCCGAACATGACGAACAACGACTGGCAGCAGATCTACGACTGGATGGAGGTCAGGCGATAGACCACGGGGCTCGCACGCCTCTCCTCATCTGCCGTACCCGAAGGAGCGCGGGCCCGGTGCCCGCGCTCCTTTCATGTCCGGAGCCGCTTGACCGCGCCGCGGCGCGAACGTAGCATCGAGCGGACAACGACGTACCCTGGAGGAGGATCCGTGGCACTGCTCGTCCACACCTGCGACGTACACCTGGGAGCGCCGCTCGGCTGGCTCGGCGAGGCAGCCGGAGAACAGCGACGGCAGCTCAGGGAAACGTTCGCGTCGATCGTCGACCTCGCGCTCGACCGCCGGGCCGACTGTCTCATCGTCGCCGGTGACCTCTTCGACTCGACGAGCCCGCCGGCCTCCGACGTCCGCTTCGCCATCTCCGAACTCACGCGCTACGCATCGGGAAGCGGGGGAACGGCCGTCGTTCTTCCCGGTTCCCACGACCATCTCGGCACAGGAACGGTCTTCGAGAGCTACCGCCAGGAGTTCTCCCGCGCCGAGCGGCTCGTGGTGCTCGGTCTGGAGGAGCGGGACAGCGTCGAGCTCACCCACAGGGGGCTCGCGGTCCATGGCCGACCTCTGACGACGAACGCGTCGTCCGAGCGCCCGCTCGCGAACCTCAAGCCGAGCCCGGGAATCCCCATCAACGTGGCGGTCGCCCACGGCTCCGTGGAGATCGTCCCCGGAGCATCGTCCGACCATCCGATGTCGACGGCTGAGCTCGACGCCGGATGGTCGTACGTGGCCCTCGGCCACTGGCACTCCTGGAAGGAGGTGACCTCGTCCGCGGTCTACGCCGGGTCGCCCGAGATCGTCGCGCCGGACCAGGAGGGAGCCGGGAGCGTGGCGCTCGTCCACTTCGCGGACCACGACCCCCGTGTCGAACGGGTCCCGGTCGCCAGGCGCGCCGTTCGGAAGGCCGAGATTGAGATCGGCGATGGAGACGCGGCGGCGCTGGCCGGGAGGATCCGAGGCATCGTCCCGCCGTCCGACGACACGATCCTCGAGCTGACGCTCGAGGGTCTCATTGACGCGGACGCGGGGTTCGATGAGTCCGTACTTCTGGAGCTTCTGTCGGACGAGTACTTCCACGTGTCGGTCCCCGAACGTGCATTTCACGTCCGGCTCGACGAGGAGTCGCTCTCAAGGCTCCCGTCCGAGATGGTCGTCGGGCGGTTCGCCCGGCTGATGCGATCGAGGATCGAGAAGGCGGACGACCCTGAGGAGAGGGCGGAGCTCGAGGACGCCCTCCAGCTCGGTGTCTCCCTTCTTCAGGGAAGGGAGCTTTGAGACCGTGAGACTCAGACGCCTGGACATGCTCAACTTCGGTCGCTTCAGGGAGCACGTGGTCGAGTTCGAACCGGGGTTGAACGTGCTGGTCGGCCCCAACGAGTCGGGCAAGAGCACCTTCCTCGAGGCGGTCGCGACGGTCCTCTATGTCGATCCGGCAACTACGGCGAAGAAGACCCTGAAGCACGAGCGATGGGGCTCGCCGGGGGCCATGCGTCTGAGGCTCGAGTTCGATCACGACGGCGAGGTCTGGATCCTCGAGAAGGACTTCGGGAACGGCGAGAGCCGTCTCAGCTCTCCGGACGGTTCGGTGACGGTGGCCGACAGGAAGGAGGTCGACCGCCGGGTCGCCTCTATCGTCGGTTTCAGGGCCCGGGAGGTCTTCGAATCGGTGGCCGCCGTCCGCCAGAATGAGCTTGCCGACGTCGCGCTTCCCTCTCGTCGAAAGGGCCTGCTGCCGCTCATCGAGGCACGCCTCACGAGCGCGGGCGGGACGACGGGCGCGGCGGGTGTCATCGAAGGGGTCGACCGCGAGATATCGAGGATCCGTGTCGGCATGGACAGACCCTCCAAGCGCCCGGGACCGCTGCGCGCGGCGATCGAACAGCGCCGCCTCATCGGAAGCGCACTCGAAGAGGCCAGGGGGGAGTGGGAGGACTACCTGGAGGCGCTCGACGGCCTGACGCGCGACCGCGCGGAGCTCGAGGAGACGCGGGAGCGACTGAAGCGTTCTGACAGGCTCTACAGGCGCGAGCTCGAGCGACGGGAGAGCGCCACGGAGCTCGAGAGGGTGAGAGGCCGGCTGGAGGAGGTCGAGGGGAGGATCCGCGAGGTCCGCCGCCTGAGGCAGGAGCATGCGGATGCGTGGGCCGCACTCAAGCGCGGCTCTCCACTCAAGGAGCGCCGCGTGGAGGACCTGCGGGCAGCGCTGGTCGCCGCCGAGGAGCATCTCGACCGCGTGCGCCGGAGCGCGCCGCCGAACTCGGCGCGCGCCTCGAGTGCAGCGAGGATCGTCAGCTGGATCGCCGCCGCCGTGGGCGCGGGGCTCATCGTCGGGGCCATCCTCCGGGTCGAGGGCTGGCCGGTCTGGACCGGTCTGGGTGCGGTGGCGGTCGCGGTCGCCGTGCTGGGCCTCCGCAGGGCCGCGCGCCTGACCGAGGCAGCACATGCGCTGTCCGAGGCCGAGGCCGAGCTGGCCCAGCGACAGGAGGCTCTCGAGCACGGACTGAGGGAGCTCGGCGTCGCGGGATACTCGGAGTTCGAGGAACTGGTTGCCCACCAGGACGAGCTTCGGCTTCGTATCGACGTGAACAACCGGCTGCTCGAGGACCTCACGCACGGCGACGAGGAGGGCTTCCTGGCCAGGCTCGAGGAGGAGGCGACCGGCCTGGCGCGTCGTGTCAGGGAGCTTGACCGCGGACTCGACGCGGAGGCGCCGCCACTCGACGACGAGGCGCTTGCCAGGATCCGCGCGGAGCGGGACGAGGCGCGTGCACGAGAGCAGGAGCTGTCGGAGCGCGTCGCGCGTGGCGAGGGGCGTCTCGCCCGGGCGAAAGCGGGCGAGGAACTCCCGGAGCTCGAGGCCAGGGTGGAGTCCGCCGAGTCGGAGATCTCCCGGCATGGGAGAAGGGTCCGTGTCCTCACGGCGGTTCGCGACGGGATCGCCGAGGCGCTCGCGGCGACCAAGGAAAGGGCCGCGACGGTGCTCGGGCCCGCGGTCGCCAGACTTCTCAGCCGCCTGACGCTCTCGCGCTACGACGAGATCATCGCTGACCCGGACCTGGCGTTCCGCGTCGTCAACCCCGAGCAGGGAGCGGGCCGGCCGGACGCGATCAACACGGAGGACCTGAGCTCCGGCACGCGCGATCAACTCTATCTGGCGGCGCGGTGCGCGCTGCTCGATCTCCTTGCGCCGGAGGGAACGACGCCCCTTCTCCTCGATGACGCGTTCGCGGGATTCGATCCGGAGCGCCGCAGAGCCGCCTACGAGCTTCTCGATTCGATCGCAGACGACCGTCAGGTCATCCTCCTGACCAGCGAGCTTCACCCCGAGGCGGGGACACCGGCCCATCGGTTCCCTCCGCCGGTCCGGGCGGGCGGGATCGCGGCGGCGCCCGGTGAAACGGAGGACGGATCGTGATGTCGACCGGCGGGGGCCGCGGTTCGACCGGCCGCGGGTGTTCCATCGCGGCGCTCATCGTCCTCGCGTGCGCTGCGCTCCTGTGGTTCATGGTCAGGACCGCTTCCTACAGCGCGATCTACCGGGGCGTCGCGTCACTCCTCGATGCCTACCGGTCCCCGTGGTGGCTGCTGGCCGTTGTCGCCGCGGCGGCGGCCCTGGCCGCGCGTCTCATCCTGTCGGCGCGCGCGCCGCGGACGCTCCTGCCGGACCCCGCTCCCGATGTCCAACTGAGAGCCGAGCCGGTCGGCCATCTGACGGTCGTCGTCTCGGACCGAGACGGCGCTGCTGCCGCCGACATCGTCCTTCCGAGAAACCCCGAGGCAGAGAGGGACATCAGCGGACGCTTCGCGGCCCTGGCGGCGCGCGCGGCCTCGTATGGGGGCGGAAGGGAGCGTGGCGCGCAGGAGGCCGGCAGGGAGCTCCACGCACTCGGCAGAGCTCTGGCAGAGATGGTCCTCGGCGGCGAGAGAGGCGCCGCGGGACGTCTGGCCGACCTTCCGGGGAACCACCTCCAGCTCGGAGTTCAGGCCGACCTCGCGGGGCTTCCGTGGGAGCACCTGGTGCCCCGCGAGGGCGGCATGCCGCTCTGGCGTCTCTTCAGAGTCGCTCGACAGCTTCGGGCCCCCGGCGCGACGCGCCCTGCTGCCGTCCGCCCCGTTGTGCCGCTGAGACTGCTCCTCGTGGCGGCGACTTCCAGTGATGAGACGCCGCCCTCCAGCGAGGAGGAGGCGACGGCCGTCCTCGAACTGGCCGCCCGCCGGCCCGACGTGCTGCGCGTCGTCCGCAAGTCGCCGAGGACCGTCGACGAACTGGCGACGCTTCTGTTCGAGGGCTACGACGTGCTTCATTTCGCCGGCCATGCGGTCTCGTTCCATGGGAACACCGCCTGGGTGCTGCCTGGCGGCCGGCGTGCTCCGGTCGACGAGCTCGCCGCGGCCCGACCGCCCGCCATCGTGTTCGCCAACGCGTGCGGCACGGTCGCCGGATCTTCATGCGCGGACCTCGGCGAGACGGCCCGTCTGCTCTCACAGTGGGGCGTCCGTGCCTACGTGGGAACGCTCTGGGACATCCAGGATGCGGCCGCCGCGTCGTTCGCGCGCGCCTTCTACGGGGCGCTGATCGAGCGGGCCACCCTCGGTGAGGCCGTCACGGCGGCCCGGGAGCGCGTGCTGCCCGATTCGCCGCTCTGCGCGGCCAACTACGTGCTGTACGGTGATCCGACACTCACCATCGGAGCATCCTGAGCCCTTTCCGAAGAGAATCCCGCACTCAGACGACGGTTGGAACAGAAGAGGGAGCCGCGCGTGGTCGATCCGTCCGCCCACGATGTCGATACGAGGGCACTCGTCAAACGCCTTGCCCGGGGAGAGCGCGAAGCGTGGGAGTCGTTCATCGCCCGTTATCGCCGTCTGATCTTCAGCGCCATCCACCGCGTCAACGAGCGCTACGGGGCCGCATGGGACGAGGCCGACATGGAGGAGCTCTTCGAGGAGGCCGTGTTCAAGCTGCTCCGGCGCGATGGGAGAGCGCTGCGCTCGTGGCGCGGGCAATGCAAGCTGGAGACGTGGATCTACCGGATCGTCAGAAACGTCTGCGTGGACGCTCTGCGAAGACGGTCGCGGCGTCCGGACGGGGAGGAGCTGGACGCGGAGCCGGGACGGTCGGTCGCAGCGCCCGACCGGACGGAACGCGCCGATCTCAGAATGTCGCTCGAGCAGGCCATCGAGCGCTCGCTCTCCCCGCGGGAGGCTCTCGCCGTCAGGCTGATCTACTTCGAGGGCTTCACCTACAGAGAGGTCGCCGAGCGGCTCGATACAACGGTGGGCGCCATGAGCGGCCTGGTCTACAGAGCGCTTGCGAAGCTCAAGGACGCGGGCGGCATCGCCGAGCTGAAGCGAACCGGAGCATGAACGATGAGAGAACACTGTCCTGAGGAAAAACGTCTTCCGCTCCTGATGGGCGACGAACTTCGTACCGAGGATCGCCGGGGGCTCGAGCGGCACATCGAGAGCTGCCCGGCCTGTCGCGTGCGCCTGCGGGAACTCCGCTCAGTCGTCGCCGCGCTGGGGACGGCGGCGGGGCCGAACCTGTCCGGCGCGGCCTGTGCCCGTTCCGACGATGTCCTGGCGTTCGCCGAAGGCTCGGCTCCGGCGGACGCGCGCCGCGACATCGAGGAGCACGTTGCGCGATGCAGCAGCTGTCGTGCGCTTCTCGCCGACCTGTGGGCGATGTCCGGCGAGTCCGACATGGACGTGCCGGGTCACGTAGTGCGGCGGGTACTCGACCGCCTGGAGGCCGACGCGACATCGGCCGTCGTCCGACTCGTGCGTGAGGGCGTCGAGGTGGTGCGCCGCTTCGCTGAGGAGGCGGCGGGACCCGCTCTTGAGCCGGCTCCCGCGAGAGGACCAGGGGACGTCGTGCTGACGTGGGCGGGACCCGGGGGTCTCGCCGTGGGGCTGACCGTCCGCGCCAGAGGAGACGAGGCCGAGGTGATCGGCCGGGCTCTCGTCGAGGGCAGCCCGGCGCCCGACCTCACGGTCGCGCTCGCGGGGGCCTCCGGCGAACGGGGCCCGGAGAGCCCCGACGGGGCGGGACGCTTCGGCCCCTGGGGCCTCTCAGACGGCGAGAACCGCATCCTCATACGGGCTCCGGGAGCCGAACGGCCCGCGGTCCTCGGACTGACGCTCGAACGGGCCGACCCCTGCTGAGAGGTGCGGCAGCCCCTGCGGTCGCCGCAAGCACATCATGCCGTAATTCCCACACTTGAGCCGCCACTCTGAGGCCCCTTCAACTGTCTCCACCGTGGCACAGGACTTGCATTTACGTTCTCCGGAAGACCACCGTCGGGATTCCCTGCCCGTCATGCCATGCGGGACAGGGACCGCGCGCAGCACGCTTGAGGAACACACATGAGCGACCTCGCCGCCTCGATCGCGAGCATCGAGAACGAGCCTGATACCGGGACGCCCGGGCGCTGGTGGCTGACGGCCGTCTCCGGACTGGCCGTCGTCATCCTGGCCACCAGCACGATGGAATGGCTGGACTGGGGCGCCGTCGGCATCATGTCGGCCCTCGGGATAGGAACGGGCGTCTTCGCGTTTCCTGTCGGGCGGCGGATCTACGTCTCATTCGGCACGGCCGTTCTTCTGGCGTCGCTCGGTCTCTTCGGGCTCAACGTCGCCGTGTGGGTGGCGATCGCGACGAGCCTCGTGCTCGAGGGGATCTTCTTCCACCGTGGATGGCGCGTCACCGCCCGCGACACGGGGATGGAGGTTCTGGCGCTCGGAGCCGCAGCCATCGTCTACTCGCTCCTGGGCGGACGAACGCCTCCGCAGGGGATGCAGCTGATAGACGTCGGCCGCTTCGCCGTGACCTTCTTCTCGTTCAGCGCCGTGGCGTCCCTTTTCACGCGGGCGACCGATGAGAGCGATGCCAATCCGCTCCTCAGATACGTCCGGTGGATGGCCGGGCGCGGCGTCGTCATCGAACTCGCGATGTTCCCGTTGGCCCTCCTGATGATCGCGTCGTACGGACCCGACGACCAGGCGACGTTCCCGCTTCTGGCCGTCGTCCTCATGGTATCGAGCGCAGCCGGGCGGACGCTGTGGGACGCCGGACGTTCGCTCGTCGGACGTCTCGATGAGCTCAAACTGCTGAACGCGACCGGACGGGGACTCTCATCGGCCGTCCACCGCGACGACATCGTTCTGTCCCTCAGAGACCACATCTGCCCTCTCGTCGATATCGGCTGTCTCGCCGTGACCTTCCGGCACGAGGGTGAACGGCAGTCGCTCGCCGTGCTCGACGGTGAGAGCAGGGTGTTCTCGGTCATGGAGCGTGGACCGGGCACGACGCTGATCGACGGTGTCCTGGAGAGCGGCGAGACGAGGGTAGCCGAGGATCTGGCACGCGACGGCTCCCCGCCGCTGCCCGACGGTCTCCTGAAGGAGCTCGAACGGCGGGGGCTGGCGGCGCGCGGGTGCATCAGCCTCCCTCTCTCGGTCGCCGGCACCGACTCGGCCGCACTCACGATCGTCGCGACCAGGCCGAAGACCTTCCGAGAGAGCGACACCGAGCTCTACGGGACCATCGGAAGCCAGGTGGCGCGCGCGCTGGAGAAGGCGGAGCTCTACGAGCAGCTGGAGACGTCGAACGAGCAGATCGCCGGTTGGAACCGGGAGCTCGAGAAGCGCGTGAGGCAGCGCACGGAGGAGCTCGAGGAGGCCCGTGCACAGCTGGAGGAACTGAACGCCGAGCTCGAGGACCGGGTCCGCGAGAGGACCGGCGAGCTGCATTCGATGCAGGAGAAGATCATCGAGTCCGGGAAGCTGGCGGCGGTCGGAGAGCTCGCCGCCGGCGTCGCCCACGAGCTCAACAGCCCGCTCGGGGGCATCCTGGGATATGCGCAGTACGACCTCGAGAAACTGAAGAGCGCCGGAGAGAGCCTCGACAGGGACGGGCTCGAACGCCTCACCGAGCACATGACGTACATCGAGCGGGAGACGCAGCGGTGCCGGGGCATCGTTGAAGGTCTCGTCAGGTTCGCCGAGACCTCCGGTCGTTCGATGCGCGTCGTCGGCCTGAACGGCGTCATCAGGACAGCGATAGACTTCACAGCGAGCCAACTGGCCATGCGCGGCATCCATCTCGAGACATCGCTCGATGACGAACTGCCGAAGATATCAGCCGATACCGTCGAGCTGCAGCAGGCGTTCGCGAACATCATCATGAACGCCCGCGACGCCATGCCCGACGGCGGCAGGCTCACGGTGCGCACCGGCAGGGCGCTGCTGGACGACGGTGCGAACGGCGTGTCGGTCAGCTTCAGCGACACGGGGATGGGCATCAGCGAAGAGAACCTGTCCCGCGTCTTCGAACCGTTCTACAGCACGCGCTCACCGGGCTCAGGGACGGGGCTCGGCCTCTCGGTCAGCTACGGCATCATCAGAGAACACGGAGGGAGCATCTCCGTCGAGAGCGACATCGGCATCGGAACCACATTCACCATCCGCCTGCCCGCTGCCGTGCGGTCGAGGCCGACCGGAGAGACGACGAAGGCGGACGCGACAACGGGAACCGAGGTAGTCCAGTGATGGCACCCGAGGAAAGCCCCCGACACGAGATGGAGGGGGCCGAGTGTGAAACCAGGCCGCGCATTCTCATCGTCGACGACGAGGAGATCATGCGCCAGTTCCTGCGTGAGGTCCTGGCGGACCAGGGCTACGACATCGACCTCGCGTCCTCGGGACGCGAGGCCGTCGAGATGCTCGAGAAGGGACAGTACGAGCTCGTTATCACGGACATCGTCATGCCGGAGCTCGACGGACTCGGTGTGGTGGCGGCGGCGAAGGGGCTCAACTACGACGTCGACGTCATCGTCATGACGGGCTACGCCTCGATGGAGACGGCCGTCGAATCGATGAAGCTCGGGGCGCGGGACTACATCACGAAGCCGTTCAACATCGACCAGATCAGGATCATCGTCGAGAACACGCTCAAGGAACGGACGATCAAGCAGCAGGCCGCCGAGGGGGAGTTCTACAAGGAACTCTCGAGGAAGGACGGCCTGACCGACCTCTACAACCATCGCTTCTTCCACCAGCTGCTCGAGACCGAGCTCTCGCGCGCCGACCGGTACGGCCGCGTCGTCAGCCTGATCATGCTCGACATCGACAACTTCAAGCGCTACAACGACTCGCACGGACACCCCGCCGGCGATCTCGCCCTGAGGCAGATCTCCAGGCTCCTGACGGACTCCTCGAGAAGCTGCGATTACGTCGCGAGGTACGGCGGCGAGGAGTTCGCCATCATCGTCCCCGAGGTCGGAACCGACTCCGCCCGCCGCATGGCGGAGCGGATCCGGAAGCTCGTCGACGAGACGCAGTTCGACGGCGAGGAGGTCATGGCGGGCGCCAGCCTGACGATCAGCGCGGGTGTCGCGACCTACCCGCTGCAGGCCTCGGGCAAGTGCGAGATCATAGACGCCGCGGACAAGGCGCTCTACCGGGCCAAGTCGAACGGGCGCAACCGTATCGTCGTCTTCGGCGAGGGCCAGCTCAACTGAAGCTCCCGCCCCTTCCTGCACATCCCGACCGATTGACAACGGGGCGCCGCCGCGATAGGTTTGGCGCGAACGGCATCGTGCGGCCCGCGGGTCGCCTGACAGGGAAGGAGCAGGATGCGGGGACGCGTCTCGGGGGACGACAGCGTCTGGATGGAGGCGGCACTCGACGAGGCGCGCGCCGCATATGATGAGGGCGAGGTGCCCGTCGGAGCGGTCGTCGTCCAGGACGGACGCATCGTCGGCCGCGGCCGGAACCAGACGGAGACCACGGGAGATCCGACCGCGCACGCCGAGGTCCTCGCCATCGGCGCAGCGTCCCGGTCGCTCGGGGTCCCGCGCTTGACTCGGGCAACGCTCTACGTTACGATGGAGCCTTGCCCGATGTGCGCGGGAGCGATCGTGCTGGCCCGACTGGAACGTCTCGTCTACGGTTGTCCCGACCCGAAGACCGGGTACGCGGGCTCGCTCGCCAACACACTGGATGATCCGCGCCTCAACCATCGGGTGGCCCTGACCTCGGGAGTCATGGCGGACGAATGCGGCGACCTGGTGTCCTCGTTCTTCCGGTCGCTGCGTTCCCGAAGGCGATAGCGAACGCCGGTGGGGTGACGGAGCTGGTCGATCGTGGCGGTCTCGAAAACCGTTGTACCCTCTGGGTACCGTGGGTTCGAATCCCACCCCCACCGCCAGACCGCTTGAGTGCAGGAGAGGTGACTGAGTGGTCTAAGGTGCGCGACTGGAAATCGCGTGTAGGCTTGCGCCTACCGAGGGTTCGAATCCCTCCCTCTCCGCCAGACGTGCACGGCCACAATGAACACCCCATGGGGATGTAGCTCAGTTGGGAGAGCGCTGCCTTCGCAAGGCAGAGGTCGGCGGTTCGAACCCGCTCATCTCCACCAGACGACACCGGGGCCCGTCGCAGCTCACGCGGCGGGCCTCCGGATGACCTCCAACCGAACCCGCCCGCTCTGGCACGCTAGACGGGGAGCCAGCGGTGCCCTGTAACCCGCAATCCGCTCAAGCGGGGTCGAACATCTGTCCGAGGCGTCCTCAGTCGCGGCAGGCGAGCCGGAGAAGTGGTGTCGAGGGTCAGGTCCCGCGCAATCGGACCCGGTGAATCCGGTCAGGGCCGGGAGGCAGCAGCCGTAAGCCGCCAGTTCGATGTGCCGCGGGGACGCTTGGCCGGAGCCAACTGGCCGGCGACCCTCCGCGTCGAGGCGTCGAGACAGACGCGTGCCAGAGCAGGGGGTTCGGATGCCGTCCCGCGAACGGAGGCCTCATGTCCTATCTCGTCCTCGCACGCAAGTGGCGTCCTGAGACATTCGCCGACGTCGTCGGGCAGCGCCACGTCGTCGTGACGCTCGAGGCGGCGGTCACGTCCGACCGCCTTGCGCACGCGTACCTGTTCGCCGGACCGCGCGGCGTCGGCAAGACGACGATCGCGCGCATTCTGGCGAAGGCATTGAACTGCGAGCAGGGCCCCACACCATCGCCCTGTGGAAAGTGTGACGCGTGCCGGGAGATCTCATCCGGCAAGAGCCTGGACGTTATCGAGATCGACGGCGCCTCGAACCGGCGCATCGAGGACGCCAGGGGTATCCGAGAGACCGTGCAGTACGCCCCGCTCTCCGGCCGCACGAAGATCTACATCATCGACGAGGCGCACATGCTGACCCGTGAGGCTTTCAACGCGCTCCTCAAAACGCTCGAGGAGCCCCCGCCTCACGTCGTCTTCATCCTCGCCACGACCGAGCCCAACCGCATTCCGGACACGATCCTCTCGAGATGTCAGCGTTTCGACTTCCACCGCATCGCCACGCCCGAGATCGAGGAGCGCCTGCGCGAGATCGCGCGCTCCGAGGAGATCGAGATCGACCCCGCGGCCCTGCGTCTCGTTGCGACCCGGGCCGACGGCAGTATGCGGGACGCCGAGAGTCTGCTCGACCAGCTCATATCGGTCGGGGGCGGCTCGATCGACGTCGACAGCGTCGTCGACGTGCTCGGTATCCCGGACAGCGAGATCTTCTTCGCCCTGTCCGACGCCGTCGCCGACGGAGACGTCGCGGGAACGCTCAAGGCTCTCGAGAAGGCGCTCGACGCGGGGTTCGACCCGCGCGACCTGATCGACGGCCTCCTGGAGCATCTCCGGAACCTGCTCATCGTCCGCACGGCGCCCGATCCGGAGCGGCTCGTGGGCCGGATCGAGGAGTACCGATCACGGGATGGCTCATCCTCGACCCTCGGCGAGGACGACCTCATCCGTCTGGTGCACATCGCCACCGAGGCCGCGAGCAACGTGCGCTGGAGCACGCAGCCGGGTGTGCTTGTGGAGATGGCACTCGTGCGCATGGCCAGACTGCCGCGGACGGTGGCCATCGATGAGATTGTTCGCTCGTTCTCCGGCGGCGCCTCCGGCACCGGGACGACCGAGGGTCGCGCCGGTCCGCGGGGCCGTCGCATGGAGCGGTCGCAGCCCGGCGCGGCTCCGAGGACGCAGACGTCCGCCGCGGCCGGCCGCGGGAAGGCGCGGGCGGGCCGTTCCCACGATGTCGTGGCTGGACGGGGAGAGGCGAGGCCCGACGGCCCGGCCGAACCGAGCTGGGAGCGGGTCGTCTCGGCCGTCCGCAGCCGCAAGCCGGGGCTGGCTGCGTCGCTGGCCGAGTCCGCGGCCCGCTGGGGCGGCGACGAGGAACTCGTCGTGCATATCGAGAACGGCTCGCCGTTCCACCGCGACCAGCTGCTCGACGGGAACAACATGGGGATCCTCCGGGAGGCGGCGGACGAGGTGCTCGGCCGTCGCGTACGGATCCGCCTGGAGTTCTCCTCCGCCGCTCCGAGAACGAAGGCGGAGGAGACAGGCGCGAACGAACCCGTTGCGGAGAAGAGGCCGGTGGGCGGCGACCCCATGGTGGAGCGGATCGTCGAGGTGTTCGACGGTTCAGTGACCGAGACCTCTGACGGGGAGTAGAACGCATGGCGAAGAACCTGCAGAAGATGCTCAAGGAAGCACAGAAGCTCGAGAAGCGCGTCGCGGAGGTCCGCGCATCGCTGGCCGACATGAAGGTCGAGGGAACGGCCGGCGGCGGCGCCGTCAGCGTCACGATGAACGGACAGCGTGACGTGCTGGGCGTCTCTATCGACCCGTCGGTCATCGAGGACGGTGACGCGTCGATGCTCGAGGACCTTCTCGTCTCGGCTCTCCGGGACGCCAAGGAACGATCCGACAAGCTCGCCGCCGAGGAGATGTCGAAGGTGACGGGCATGGCCATTCCTCCGGGCACGATGTAGGCCACGCGATGTTCGGCTTCCCCGAGACACTCGAGAGGCTCGTCAGACTGCTCTCCACACTGCCCGGCGTCGGCCGGAAGTCAGCCACTCGCATCGCGCTCAAGCTCATGGACCGGAACGAACCGGAGGTCCGTGAGCTCGCCCGGACGCTCGTCGAGGCGCGGAGGCGCACGCTCAGGTGCTCCGTCTGCGGCGCCTTCACGGAGGACGAGGTCTGCTCGATCTGCCGCGACCAACGGCGCGACGCGTCGCTCATCTGCGTCGTCGAACGTCCGAGCGACGTGCTGGCCATCGAGAGGACCGGCCGCTACCGGGGCCGGTATCACGTGCTCGGCGGCCTCCTGTCGCCGCTCGATGGGGTCGGCCCCGAGGACCTCAGGATGGACACCCTCATCGAGCGGGCTCGGGGAGGAGAGCTTTCGGAGGCTATCCTCGCGCTGAACCCCACGACGGAGGGCGAGGCGACCGCTCTCTATATCGGCCGCCTGCTGACGCCCCACGGGGTCCGCGTCACCCGTCCCGCGAGCGGACTTCCCGTCGGCGGCGAGCTGGACCTCGCCGACGAACTGACGCTCGGTACCGCGCTCGACGAACGCCGCGACATGCGGGAGTAGTCCCCGCGCAGGGCGTTTTCGGTTGACCCCACAAGCATCAGATGATAGCGTCAGGGCTTGATTTATCTGGGAGTCTTGAAAGCCCGATCGGTCACTACGGTCAGGGAGGAAACCTGATGTCTGCACCGCTGGAGATTCGCTGGCACGCCCGCGGAGGACAGGGAGCGAAGACAGCTGCGCTGCTCCTGGCGAGCGCTGCGGCGATGGAGGGGAAGTACAGTCAGGGCTTCCCCGACTACGGTCCGGAGCGTATGGGCGCCCCGATGCGTGGGTTCACGCGGATCAGTGAGGATCCGATCCGCGTTCACTGCGCCATCTACTCGCCGAGCATCGTCATCGTACTCGATGACACGCTGCTGACCGCGGTCGACGTCGCAGACGGCATGCCGGACGACGGCATCATCATCGTCAACACGGCGCGTTCTGCTTCGGAGATCCGCAGGATCCTGGGATTCGAGGGCAGGAAGCTCTACGTCGTCAATGCGACCGGGATCGCCATCGACGAGATCGGACGTCCCATTCCGAACGCGCCGATGCTGGGGGCCCTCATCAAGGTGGAACCCCTTCTGGAGCTGGACAGCGTCATCGACGAGATCACGAAGAAGTTCTCCCACGGCTTCCGTCCGGAGGTGCTGGAAGGGAACGTCCGCGCCATCAAACGGGCGTACGAGGAGGTGGAGGCGGAATGAGAGAGAAGACCTGGAAGGAGATACCGATCGCCGGCGTCATCGAGGAGGCCGGGAACGCGGCGACCTACGAGACCGGTTCGTGGCGGACGTACAAGCCGCACTGGTTCGCCGACCGCTGCATTCACTGCCTCAGATGCTGGATCGCGTGCCCGGACGCCTCGATCGTCCTGAGCGAGGGCAAGGTGACGGGCATCGACTACGAGCACTGCAAGGGCTGCGGGATCTGCTCCTTCGAGTGCCCCGTGGACCCGAAGGCCATCGAGATGAAGCTCGATTCCGGCGACGAGGAAGCCTAGCGCCGGCGCCTTGCTGCTGGAGGCTCTCGAGCGAACGAGGAAAGGGGTTTCACCCAGTGAGCAGAAGACTGACACTCACGGGCAACGACGCCGGCGCGGAGGCGATGCGTCAGATCGACCCGGACGTCGTGGCGGCGTTCCCGATCACACCGCAGACCGAGCTGATGCACAAGTTCGCGGAACACGTGGCGGACGGCGACGTGAAGTCCGAGTTCGTCCTGGTCGAGTCCGAGCACAGCGCGATGAGCGCGTCGGTCGGCGCGGCGGCCGCGGGCGCCAGAGCCATGACGGCCACGTCGGCGAACGGGCTGGCGCTCATGTGGGAGATCGTCTACATCGCAGCCTCCTGTCGGCTCCCGATCGTCATGCCGGTCATCAACCGCGCCCTGTCGGGCCCGATCAACATCCACTGCGACCATTCGGACACCATGGGGTGCCGCGACTCCGGCTGGATCCAGCTCTACTCGGAGAGCGCTCAGGAGGTCTACGACAACATCCTGCAGGCGATCCGTATCGCCGAGCATCCGGACGTCCTGCTTCCGGCGATGGTGACGTTCGACGGGTTCATCATCAGCCACACGGCCGAGGTCCTCGATGCCCTCGAGGACGGCGAAGCACGCGAGTGGGTCGGCACCTGGACGCCGAACTACTCCCTCCTCAACACTGACGATCCGGTGACCTACGGACCGCTCGACCTGCAGGACTACTACTTCGAGCACAAGCGGCAGCAGATCGAGGGCATGAACCACGCGCCGAGGGTCATCAAGGAGATCGGAGAAGCCTACGGGAAGCTCTCGGGACGATCGTACGGGCTGATCGAGGCGTACCGCACCGACGACGCGGAGCGCATCATCGTGGCTCTCGGATCGACCTGCGGCACCTCGAAGGTGGTCGTCGATGAGCTGAGGGACGAGGGTGAGGCGGTCGGTCTTCTCAAGATCCGCGCCTTCCGCCCGTTCGACGAAGAGGCGGTCGCCGCGGCGCTCTCCGGCGCGAAGGCGGTCGGCATCCTCGACCGCTCCGTGTCGTTCGGCGCGCCGGGAGGACCGGTCCACAAGGAGGTCAAGTCGGCTCTCTACGGGGGCGGGAAGACGCCGCCGGTCGTCGACTTCATCTACGGCCTCGGAGGCCGCGACATCAACCGCGAGCACATCCGCGGCGTCTTCGAGGAGCTGAAGCCGGTGGCAGACGCGGGCCGGACGCCCGACCAGAACATCCGCTACGTGGGACTGAGAGGCTAGGAGGAGTCACGATGCCAGGAGTCAAGCAGCTTGCGGGACGGGAAGAGATGATGGCTCCCGGACACCGGGCGTGCGCCGGGTGTCTGCCGATGACGGCCATCAGACAGATCCTCCTGACAGCCGGGAAGGACACGGTGTGCGGGTGCGCGACGGGCTGTGTGGAGGTTGTGACATCGATCTACCCGTACACGGCGTGGAGAACGCCGTTCATCCACAATGCGTTCGAGAACTCCGCCGCGACGATCAGCGGCGCGGAGGCGGCCTACCAGTCGCTCAGGCGCCAGGGTAAGGTGGACAAGGACATCAAGTTCATCGCGTTCGGCGGCGACGGCGGCACGTACGACATCGGTCTGCAGTCCCTCTCGGGCGCCATGGAGCGCGGCCATAACATGCTGTACGTCTGCTACGACAACGAGGCGTACATGAACACGGGCATCCAGCGCTCCGGCGGCACGCCGAAGGGCACGGCCACCTCGACCACGCCCGTGGGGAAGGTGCGACCCGGCAAGCAGGAGTATGCCAAGGCGCTGACCGACATCATGATCGCGCACAACATCCCGTACGTCGGTCAGGCGACCGCCGGGTACCCCAAGGACCTCTCGGACAAGGTCGAGAAGGCCCTGACCATCGAGGGACCGGCCTTCATGAACGTGCTGGCGCCCTGCACGCGCGGGTGGCGCTATCCCATGGAGGAGTCCATGGAGATAGCACGCCTCGCCGTCGACACGTGCTTCTGGCCTCTCTACGAGGTCGAGAACGGCGTCTTCCGCGTGACGCGCAAGCCGAAGGAGAAGAAGCCGGTCGCCGAGTGGTTGAAGAAGCAGGGGCGTTTCAGGCATCTCTTCAAGGAAGAGAACAAGCACATCATCGACGACATCCAGTCGCAGGTCGACGAGAACTGGGACTGGCTCCTGAAGCGTGAGGAGATGACCCGGTCCGAGGCCTCCTGACGCGAGGCACGGCCTGTCGACAGACGGGGCAGGGGAGTTCGTCACGCATGGCGCGAAGCTCCTGCTTGTGGAGGATCCGGCCGACAGGGCCCCGGGCACCCGGGCCCTGTCGGCTTCGTTCTTGTGGCCTCAGGTCCACCGGCGGTCCGCTCGAGCGGCCGCACGGCCTGAGCGGCTTGCCGACGAAAGGAGCGAGCACGCGTGACTGAGAGGCTCGGGCTCACGGCCCGTCTGGTCGCGACGGGCCTCGGCTCAGGCTATTCCCCCGTTGCACCGGGGACGGCCGGTTCCTTCCTGTGCGCCGTCCTCGCGTGGTTCCTCGTGCCTGAGACGACGGCGGCGGACCCCATGCTCAACATCGCGGCCCACGCGGTCTCGCTCGCGGCCTTCGCGGCGCTCGCCGTCTGGGCCTCCGACCGCGCCCAGGCCGTCTACGGCCACGACGCGTCGCGGATCGTCGTCGACGAGTTTGCGGGGTATCTCGTGGCCATTTTCCTCCTCCCGAAGACGCTGCTCGTCGCCGTGGCCGCATTCCTGCTCTTCAGGGTACTCGACGTCGTGAAGCCCTTTCCCGCCCGACGGGCGGAGTCGCTGCCGGGCGGTCTCGGTATCGTGACGGACGATCTGGTCGCCGGGGTCTACGCGAACCTGCTCGTCCGGCTCATGCTGCTCGTCCGTGGAGGTTGAGACCGTGACAGCCGAGCTCCTGATCATCGGAAACGAGCTGGTCGACGGCACGCGGAGCGACACGAACGGCGCCCGCATAGCAAAGACCCTCCGCGGCCTCGGGATACCCGTCTCGCGCACCACGCTCGTTCCCGATGAGCCCGACGACGTCGAGGCCGCCCTGCGCGAGGCTATCGAGCGCGCCGATCTGGTCCTGACGACCGGCGGTCTGGGACCGACCTCCGACGACCGAACGAAGCAGATAGCTGCGAGGGTCTTCGGCAGCAAGCTCGTGCTCGATGAGAGCGTGCTCTCGGACGTGAGAAGCCGCTTCGAGGAGCGGGGTCTCACGATGCCGGAGATCAACGTCTCGCAGGCCATGGTCCCCGAGGGAGCACGGATCATCCCGAACCGCGTGGGCACCGCACCGGGCTTCGCTCTCGAGAGCAAGGGAACCACCGTCTTCCTCATGCCGGGCGTGCCGGCCGAGATGAACGCCATGCTCAGGGAGTACGTGGCCCCGTTTCTCGAGGGACGGGGTCACCGGCGCCTCGAGGCGGAGCGCGTGCTCCGCACGACCGGCCTCCCTGAGTCGGAGATCGCCTCGCGGGTCGAGAAGGTAGCGCGACGTCTCGCCCGGACCGAGATCTCCTTCCTGCCGTCGATCCTCGGCGTCGAGGTCCGGATCGTCGGCAGGGGCGATTCGCCCGGAGCAGCCAGGCAGACCGCCGACAGGGCTGCCGACCGGCTGGCGGAGCTCATCGGCGACGCCGTCTACGCGCGCGAAGCCCAGAGCCTCGAGGAGGTCGTGGGCTATCTTCTGACGATGCAGCGCCGATCGCTCGCCGTCGCGGAGTCGTGCACCGGGGGAGGCGTGGGACGACGGATCACGTCGGTCCCCGGGAGCTCGGACTACTTCGCCGGCGGCGTTATCGCATATTCCAACGACATCAAGAAGCGGGTGCTCGGTGTCAGGGCCGGGACCCTCAGGACGCACGGTGCGGTCTCGGAGGAGACGGCCGTCGAGATGGCCGACGGCGTCCTCAAGCGGTGCCGGTCGGACATAGGCCTGAGCATCACCGGCATCGCGGGCCCCGGAGGAGGAACCGACGACAAGCCCGTCGGGCTCGTCTGGCTCGGCATCGCCGGACTCGGGGACACGACGGCCGGGAGCGCCCTCTTCGCCGGCGACCGGGACGCCGTCCGCAGGCAGGCCGAGCAGGCCGCCCTCGATGCCGTGAGACTACGTCTGGCGGGAGGTTAGGGAGTCGGCGTGGACCTTCGTCTCTTCGTGGCTTTGGAGTTGCCACCGGAAGTCAAAGACGGCATACTGACCGTCGTCGGGGACCTCAGGTCCCGCGGCGTCCGCGCATCATGGGCGCGCCCGGGGACGATCCACCTGACACTGGCGTTCCTCGGTGACACCGACGAAGCACTTGTCGCGTCGATCGGCGGGGCCCTGAGAGAGGCCGCCTCGAACGTGCGTCCCTTCGAGTGGAGCATTCGCGGACTCGGAGCGTTCCCCTCGCCGCGTCGCCCGCGCGTCATCTGGGCGGGCGTCGACGCGCCCGACGAGCTCTTCGAGCTGAAGCGGGAGATCGACGCGGAGCTCAGACCCCTGGGATACTCGCCGGACCGACGGCGGTTCCGTCCGCACATCACGCTCGGACGGGTGAGGCGGGCGAGCGACGCCGCCGGGCTCGAGCGGCACATGGCGGACGTCGAGATTCCGGCGTTGTCGGTCCCCTCGAACGAGCTCCTTCTGATGCGGAGCACGCTCCGACCGGGCGGTGCTCTGCATGAGGCGCTCGAACATCTTCCCCTGACGGGGGGCGGCGACGCCCCCGGAACGTGAGAGTCACGCACCACGAGGAGAGTCGGAGGACCACAGCATGGCAGAGAAGAAGGAGAAGGCCAAGGCGCTCGATCTCGCGGTCTCGCAGATCGAGAAGCAGTTCGGCAAGGGCTCCATCATGCGGCTCGGCGCCGACGAGGTGTCGAAGGGCGTGTCCGCGATCCCGACCGGATCGCTCTCGCTCGACATCGCGCTCGGCATCGGCGGTGTTCCGCGGGGGCGGGTGGTGGAGGTGTACGGCCCCGAATCGTCGGGGAAGACGACGCTCGCGCTCTCGATCGTGGCGAACACCCAGAAGCTCGACGGCGTCGCCGCTTTCATCGACGCGGAGCACGCGCTCGATCCCGGATACGCCCGGAACCTCGGCGTCGACACCGACAACCTCCTGATCTCGCAGCCGGACACGGGAGAGCAGGCGCTCGAGATCACCGACATGCTGGTGAGGAGCGGGGCGGTCGACATCGTTGTCGTCGACTCGGTCGCCGCGCTCGTGCCGAAGGCCGAGATCGAGGGGGAGATGGGCGACTCGCACGTCGGTCTCCAGGCGCGCCTGATGTCGCAGGCCCTGAGGAAGCTCGCCGGCTCCATCTCGCGCTCGAAGACGTGCGTCCTCTTCATCAACCAGATCAGGATGAAGATCGGCGTCATGTTCGGGAACCCCGAGACGACCTCCGGAGGACGGGCGCTCAAGTTCTACGCCAGCACCCGGCTCGACATCCGCCGCATCGGCTCGCTCAAGAGCGGCGACGCGATCGTCGGGAACCGGACGAAGGTCAAGGTGGTCAAGAACAAGGTCGCGCCGCCGTTCAGAGTGGCCGAGTTCGACATCATGTACGGCCGCGGCATCTCGCTCGAGGGCGACCTGATCGACCTCGGGCTCGACTATGACATCGTGACCCAGAAGGGTACCTGGTTCAGCTACGGTGACCTTCAGCTGGGACAGGGCCGCGAGAACGCCCGGACCTTCCTCGAGGAGAACGACGACGTCCGGGAGCGGCTCATGGCAGAGGTCCGTCAGGCCGCCGGTCTGAGCGGCGAGAAAGCTCCTCCCGAAAAGGAGGACGAGAAGGCCGAGGCCGCTGCGCAGGTTGCGAAGTGACGAACGGCCGGGAAGCCGGCACCGATGCGGCCGCGCGGGCCCGCGAGGCGGCGCTCCGCCTGCTCTCGGTGCGCGCTCGCAGCCGACGCGAGCTCGAGCTCAGACTCGCGAGGAAGTCGTACGACGAGACGACGGTCTCGGCGGTCCTCGATGACCTCGAGGCCGTCGGTCTCATCGACGACCGTTCCTTTGCGAAGGCGTGGGCCGACGAAAGGGCGCGGCTTCGGCCCGTCGGTCCCGCGCGGCTGCGGCACGAGCTTCTCAGGAAGGGCGTCGCGCGCGACCTTGTCGAGGAGACGATCGACGAGACCTACACCGGAGAGACCGAGCTCGCCCTCGCCAGAGCGGCAGCCGACAGGAAGACCCGAGGCCGCGGGCTCACCACGAAGGAACGCGCGCGCCTGATGCGCTTCCTGCTCGGACGAGGCTTCTCCCGGGAGGTCGCGAACACGGTGGTCCACGAGCTTCCTGAAGCGGAGGAGGAACCCACAGCATGACGTCCAGCGAGGTCCGCGCCGCCTATCTTCGTTTCTTCGAGGAGCGGGGCCACGACGTGGTGGCGAGCGCGCCGCTCGTACCGGCGGACGACCCGACCCTGCTCTTCACGTCGGCGGGCATGGTCCCGTTCAAGCCGTACTACACGCAGGAGAATCCTCCGCACAGGCGGGCGGTCTCGATCCAGCGCTGCCTTCGTCTCTCCGACCTCGACGAGGTCGGCCACACACCGTATCACGGCACGTTCTTCGAGATGCTCGGGAACTTCTCCTTCGGCGACTACTTCAAGGAGGAGACCATCCTCTGGGCGTGGGAGTTCCTGACGAAGGTCATCGGGCTTCCCGCAGAGAGGCTGTGGGCGACGGTCTACAAGGACGACGAGGCCGCCGCCGAGATCTGGAAGAAGCACGTCGGGCTCGACGCAGGCCGCGTCGTCCCGCTCGGCGACGAGGACAACTTCTGGGGTCCCGCCGGCGACTGGGGACCGTGCGGCCCGTGCTCCGAGATCCACTACGACATGGGGGAGGAGGCCGGCTGCGGCCGCCCGGACTGCAGACCCGGCTGCGACTGCAGCCGCTACTTCGAGGTGTGGAACCTCGTCTTTCCCCAGTATCTCCAGGACCTCGACGGCAGCCGCGAACCGCTTGCGAGACCGGGTATCGACACGGGCATGGGCTTCGAGCGGCTGATGACCGTCATCGAGGGGGTCGACTCGATCCACGAGACCGATCTCTTCCGCCCCGCCGTGACGGCGTGTGCCGATGAGATCGTGCGCCTCACGGGCACGGACCTCCCGAGATCGCCCGTCTCGACGGAGCTCGCCGTCCTTGCCGACCACACCAGATCGGCCGTCTTCACCATCGCCGAGAACATCCTGCCGGCGAACGACGGACGCGGCTACGTCGTGCGCCGTCTGATACGGCGCGCCGTGAGACGGGGCCTGGCGCTCGGCGCGTCCGAGCCGTTCATCTATCGGGCCGCCGGACGGGTGATCGAGGCGATGAAGGACGCGCATCCTCACCTCGACGCGAAGCGCGAGCACATCGCGCTCGTTGTGCGTTCGGAGGAGGAGCGCTTCCTGGAGACCCTCGAGTCGGGCACGGTCCTCTTCGAGGAGATCGTGTCGCGTCTCGACGGCCCCGGCGGCCTGATCACCGGCGACGATGCCTTCCGTCTCTACGACACGTACGGTTTCCCGCTCGACCTGACCGAGGAGATGGCCTGCGAACGGGGACTCTCGGTCGACGTCGAGGGATTCCGGCGGGCAATGGAGGGCCAGCGCGAGCGCGCACGCCGCGCGTCGTCCTTCGAGGGCGACGCGGGCAGACGGCCGTGGCGGCGCGCACGCGGATCAGAGGGCGGGACGACGGAGTTCGTCGGCTACGGCCTCGTTCCCGACCGGGTCGACGTGGCGGAGCTCGACGAGGAACCGATGCCGGCCGAGCCGGTAGAGGTCGAGATCGTCGGCGCGAGACCCGGACCGTCCGAGGGCTCGTTCGAGGTCATCCTCGACAGGACACCGTTCTACGCCGAGGCGGGAGGACAGGCGGCCGACGCGGGAACGCTCCGACTCCCGGGCGGAAGATCGGTTGCCGTCACGAACGTCTACAGGAGCGGCGACGACGTCATCCACTACCTGGAGGGCGTGTCGGAGGCGATCGCTCCCGGCGCGCGGGCCGAGGCGCTCGTCGATCTCGGCCGGCGTCGCCGCATAGAGAAGAACCACACGGCGACCCACCTGCTGCAGTCGGCGCTGCGCTCCGTTCTGGGCGACCACGTCCACCAGTCCGGTTCGTCGGTCGAACCGGAGCGTCTGCGCTTCGACTTCACACATCACTCTGAGATCGACAAGGCGACGCTCGACCGCATCGAGTCGCTCGTCAACGCCTGGATCAGAGCCGACCTTCCGGTCACACCGGAGACGATGGAGCTCGATCGGGCCCTGGAACGTGGGGCGATGGCGCTCTTCGACGAGAAGTACGACTCGGAGGTCCGCGTCGTCTGCATCTCGGCCGGGAACGACGCCGAGATCAGCCTCGAGCTCTGCGGAGGAACGCACGTCAGAAGAACGGGCGAGATAGGGCTGATGCGCATCCTCTCCGAGTCGAGCGTGGCCGCTGGAACCCGGCGGATCGAGGCCGTGACCGGCGTCGAGGCGCTGCGGACGGCACGACGGGAGGCGGAGACGCTCCAGCGAAGCGCCGCCGAGCTCAAGACCTCACCGGACGAGCTTGAGGAGCGGGTCAGGTCGCTCAACGAGGAGCTCTCGACACTCAGAAAGGAACTGGCCGCCGAGCGCCGTCGATCGGCCGGTGACGCGGTCGACGACATGCTGAAGCAGGCCAGGCAGGTCGGGGAAGCGCTCGTCGTCGCGGCGCTGACGGACGCGCCGGACGTCGAGACGATGCGTTCACAGGCCGACGCCCTTCGCGACCGTCTCGGAACGGGTGCGGCCGTGCTCGCAACGGTCCGCGACGGGCGGCCCGTGCTGCTCGCCGTCGTCTCGAAGGACCTCGCCGAACCCGGGCGCCTGAAGGCGGGCGACCTCATCCGCCGCACGGCGGAGCGGATCGGAGGAAAGGGCGGCGGCAGGCCGCATCTGGCCCAGGGCGGCGGCGGAGATCCCGCGAAGCTCGAGGAGGCGCTCGACGAGGTCGCCGGTGACGTCGAGGCCCTCCTCGGCGGGGAGGATGCGTGAGCGACCGTACCGCACGCGGAGTCGTGCTTGACAGGCTTCTTGCAACGGCCGGGGAACGCGGAGGCTGCTACGTCGTGCTCCTCGACCCCGACCGGTTCTCCGCGGCCGAGAACGCGACGCTCGCCGGGCGAGCCGCCGACGCGGGCTGCGATGCGTTCTTCGTCGGCGGCAGCCTGGCCGTCCACGACAGAACGTCCGAGACGGCGCGGCTCGTGAAGCAGGAGACCGGACGTCCCGTCATCCTGTTCCCGGGGAATGTCTCGTTCGTCACCCCGGAGGCCGATGCGATCCTCTTCCTCTCGCTCCTCAGCGGCCGGAACCCGCAGTTTCTCATCGGCGAGCATGTCGTCGCGGCCCCCCTGATCCGGGAGACCGGCCTCGAGACGATCGCGACGGCATACCTGCTGGTCGACGGCGGCTCGGTCACGTCGGTCGAGTTCATGAGCGCGACGCGCCCGCTGCCCAGAGAGAAGACCGGGATCGCCGTGGCCCACGCGCTCGCGGCCCAGTATCTGGGATTCGAGCTGATCTTCTTCGACGCCGGGAGCGGGGCGTCGAAGCCCGTTCCACCGGAGCTCATCGGCGCGGTCGCTGAGAACACCGACCTCCCGATCGTCGCGGGCGGGGGCATACGGACCCCCGAGGCCGCGTCGGCCGCGATCGGGGCGGGCGCCCGCTTCGTCGTGACGGGAGACGTCGTGGAGAAGGGCGCTTCGGACGAGCTCATGCGGGAGATCGCGGACGCGGTCCACGGCGGCTGACACTGCGCGTCGGCCCGGGCCGCGCAACAGGAAAGGCGGTGATCCGACATCAAGGCACTCGTGCTCTCAGGAGGCAAGGGCACCCGCCTCCGACCGATCACGCACACGAGCGCGAAGCAGCTCGTGCCGATCGCGAACAAGCCGATCCTCTTCTACGGACTCGAGTCGATCCGGGCCGCGGGTGTCGAGGACGTCGGGATCGTTGTCGGCGACACTCACAGGGAGATCGAGGAGGCCGTCGGGGACGGCGACGCCCTCGGGCTTCGCGTGACCTACATCCGGCAGGACGCCCCCCTCGGTCTGGCGCATGCCGTCAAGATCTCGGAGTCGTACATCGGCGAGGAACCGTTCGTCATGTATCTCGGGGACAACCTGATCCGCGGCGGTATCACGGACTTCGTCGAGGAATTTCGTACCAACAGGCCGAACGCGCAGATCCTCCTGGCACGCGTGCCGAACCCCTCGGAGTTCGGCGTGGCCGAGCTCGAGAGCGGCCGCGTCACCAGGCTCGAGGAGAAACCCAAGCAGCCCCGATCGGACCTGGCGCTCGTCGGCGTCTACATGTTCGACGCGTCGGTCTTCGAGGCGGTCAACTCGATCACCCCCTCGTGGAGGAACGAACTCGAGATCACCGACGCCATCCAGTACCTCATCGACGACGGAAGCGACGTGCGCGCGCACGAGGTGACCGGGTGGTGGAAGGACACCGGCAAGCTCGAGGACATTCTCGAGGCGAACCGGATGATCCTCGAGACGCTCGAGCGTGACGTCAGGGGTTCTGTCGACGGGGACTCACGGATCGACGGCAACGTCGTCGTCGAAGAGGGCGCCGAGATCGTCGGCAGCGTCCTCCGCGGACCGCTCGTCATCGGAGCGAGGACCCGTATCGAGAGCTCGTATATCGGGCCCTTCACGTCGATCTACCACGACGTCTCCATCCAGAGCTCTGAGATCGAGCACTCGATCGTGCTCGAGAACTCACGGATCGTCAATCTCGGACAGCGCATGGAGCGCAGCCTCATCGGCAAGGACGTGGCCATCGAGCAGTGCTCGACGATGCCGAAGACCTATCGTTTCATGGTGGGCGACTCCAGCAGGATCGAAGTGCCGTAGGAGGGAACGTGCCGGGACGCCGCACGCTGATCACGGGCGCCAGGGGTATGCTGGGACGGGCGCTCGTGGGGGCGCTCGAAGGAAACGCCGAGGTGACGGCCGTCGACCTCGACGACTTCGATATCGGGGACGGCGATGCCGTCATGGCCGCGATGCTCCAGACCGCGCCCGACGTGGTCTTCAACTGCGCGGCCTACACGAACGTCGACGGCGCAGAGAGCGACCGCGAGACGGCATTCAGAGTGAACGCCGTCGGAGCGGGGAACGTGGCCCGCGCCGCCGCCGAGGCGGGAGCCAGGCTTCTCCACGTGAGCACCGACTACGTCTTCGACGGCAGGGCCACGGAGCCGTACGCCGAGGACGCTCCGACCGACCCGTCGTCGGTCTACGGGCAGTCGAAGCTCGCCGGAGAGCGCGAGGTCCTCTCAGCGTGCGGGAACGCGCTCATCGTCAGAACAGCCTGGCTCTACGGACACGGCGGGAGGAACTTCGTCGAGACCGTTCTCAGACTCGCCGACGGGGGAGACACGCTCCGTATCGTGGACGACCAGACCGGGAGCCCCACGTACGCGACCGACCTCGCGGCCGTCCTGAAGGACCTGGCGGCGACCGATGTCGCGGGGTACGTTCACGCAACGAACAGCGGAACCTGCACCTGGTACGAGTTCGCCACGGCCATTCTCAACGCCGTCGGACGCGACGACGTTCCCGTCGAGCCGATCGCGACCGAGGACTTCGGCCGTCCGGCGCCGCGACCGCGCTACTCGGTCCTCTCGCTCGAGAGGCTCGAGGAGGTCCTGGGGTGGACGCCGCGGCACTGGAAGAAGGCCCTCGTAGAGTACCTCCGATGGAGGAACACATGAGCATCGAGCTCGAACGGATCGAGGCGATCCTGACGGAGTGCGCCCGGTCGATGGCGAACGCGCCCCGGGCGGCCCCTGACGTCCAGCGTGCGGCCGACGCGGTCGTCGCGGCGCTCCGCGGCGGAGGCCGTGCCCTGCTCTGCGGAAACGGGGGCAGCGCGTCGGACGCGCAACACATCGCGGCCGAGCTCGTCGGACGTCTCGGCCGCGAGCGCCCGGGGATGGCCGCCGAGGCGCTGACGGTCAACCCGTCCACGCTCACGGCGCTGTCGAACGACTACGGCTACGAGCGCGTCTTCGCCCGCCAGGTGGAGGCGGTCGGTCGGCCGGGGGACGTGTTGATCGGCCTGTCGACGAGCGGCGGGTCGCTCAACGTTGTCGAGGCGCTCCATGCGGCACGCGACCGCGGGCTGACCACGGTGGCCCTGACGGGAGAGCGCGGGGGGCCTGTCGCCGAGGCGGCCGACATCGCCGTCAGGGCGCCCGCGACACGGACGCAGCGCGTGCAGGAACTCCACATCGCCATCGGCCATGCGCTGTGTGAGGTCGTGGAGGACGAACTCCATCCGGCGGAGGGAGCATGAGTCCCCTGAGCCCGGTCATCATCGGCATCGGAGGAGGAACCGGTTCGGGCAAGACGACGGTCGCGAAGAGCGTGCGGGGCCATCTCCCGGAGGAGAGCGTCGTCATCATCCACCACGACTCCTACTACCTCGACCGCGCTGAGCTGCCCCGCGCGGAGCGGGACATGATCAACTACGACCATCCCGACGCCTTCGACAACGAGCTCCTCAGACGGCAGCTCGCCGATCTCAGATCCGGCAGAACGATCCAGCGTCCCATCTACGACTACGAGACGCACACGCGCCGCGGCGACACGGCAACGGTCAGGCCCGCCAGCATCATCCTTCTGGAGGGGATCCTCGTGCTCGGCGATCCGGAGCTGAGGGATCTCATGGACATCAAGCTCTTCGTCGACACCGACGCCGACGAGCGCTTCATCCGACGCCTCAAGCGCGACATCGTCGAGCGGGGACGGACGGTCGAGCAGGTCATCGAGCAGTATCTGATGACCGTGCGGCCGATGCATCTCCAGTTCGTAGAGCCCAGCAAGCGCTACGCGGACGTCGTCATCCCGGAGGGCGGCCTGAACGTGGTGGCCGTCGACCTGATCGTCACCAAGATCCGGGATGTCCTTGCGCAGCACGCGGAACTCAGACCCGAGGGGAACCGGTAATCCCCCCGTCGCCCCCCGACAACGATGGAGCCGGAGGGCGGCCGGTGGTGCTCGTATCGCTCTCGAGGACGATGTGGCCCAAGGAGAAGACGTGATGGTCGTACCGCTCCTGAAGACGATGAGGCCGGGGCAGTGGACGAAGAACCTCGTTCTCTTCGCCGGGCTCATCTTCGCCGGCGCGCTCGACGAACCCGTTCTGCTCGGCCTGGCGACGGCCGGGTTCCTGGTGTTCTGTCTGCTCTCGGGCGCGACCTACATCCTGAACGACATCACCGACATCGCGTCCGACCGGGAGCATCCGGTCAAGCGGACGAGGCCGCTCGCCTCGGGCAGGTTGCCGCTCGCGGTCGCCGCGACGGCGGCCGTCGTCGCTTCGGCCGGCGGGCTCGCAGTGGCCTATCGGATCCATCCAGCCTTTGGACACGTCGCGGTCGGGTATCTCGGACTGAACGTCCTCTACAGCCTGGCCCTCCGTCACATGGTCGTGCTCGACGTGATGGCGATCGCGATCGGCTTCGTCCTCCGGGCCGTCGGCAGCGTCGAGGTACTTGCCGGACAGAGGCCGGGGATCGAACTCAGCCCGTGGCTCCTCGTCTGCACGTTTTTCCTGGCGCTCTTCCTCGGTCTGGCGAAACGCCGCCACGAGGTGCTGATCCTGGGCGAGGGGGCCGCACGGCACCGCAGCGTGCTCGCGGACTATCCGCAGCCACTCATCGACGAGCTCGTGGGCGTTGTCACCGCATCGACCGTCGTCTCGTACGCCATCTACACGATCTGGCCGGGTACCGTGGCCAAGGTCGGCAGCGCCCGCCTCGTCTACACCGTGCCGTTCGTCGTCTACGGGGTGCTCCGGTATCTCTACCTCATGTACGCGCGGGACAAGGGGGGACAGCCGGCCCGTTCGCTGGTCGGCGACGCGCCACTGGCCATCAACATCGCGCTCTGGATCGCCGCGGTGATCCTCGTGATCTACCCGAGATAACGGCGGTGACGACGATGCAGCCTGACGGTGCGCTCACCGTCGAAGCGTATGCGAAGCTCAACCTGGGGCTCGCCGTGGGCCGGGAGCGTGACGACGGCTATCACGAGATCGCGACCATCTTCCAGTCGATCTCGCTCTCGGACACCCTCCGGTTGTCAGCGGCTTCCGGCGACTCAGACGAGCTCGTTGTTCGCGGCGCGCCGGTGCCCACGGGTGCAGACAACCTCATCCTCAGGGCCCTCGCGCGTCTCCGGGCGCAGACCGCCTTCGCGCCGGTCAGAACCGAGCTGACGAAACGCATCCCGGTCGCGGCGGGCCTGGGCGGAGGCAGCTCGGACGCCGCGGCGGCGCTCGTCGGGGTGGTCGCGCTCCACGGCCTCTCGCTCGGGCAGGAGACGCTGGGGAAGGCCGCACTGGACGTCGGCTCCGACGTGCCGTTCTTCCTGAGCGGCGGGACCATGCGGGGCGGGGGACGCGGCGAACTGCTCGAACCCCTTCCGGCTCTGACGGGCGTCTGGTTCGTTCTGGCGACGCCGGCAAGGGCCATCCGCGCGGGCGACGCCTACGCTCGAGCCAGAATCGGGTTGACAGATGATGAGGGGTTCATTAGACTCATTTGTTCAGGTATCCGGGAACGGGATCTTCCGGCGCTCGCGGGAGCGCTCAGGAACGATCTCGAGCCTGGAGTCGTATCATTGTGTCCGAGCGTGAGTTCGCTCAAGCAGCAGCTTCTCGCGTCCGGCGCCGCCGGCGCCGCCATGTCCGGAAGCGGACCGACGGTGTTCGGTATCTTCGAGAAGGAGGAGAGCGCGAAGTCAGCCGCGTCGCGACTTCGGGGACGCGGACACACCGTATACGTCGCAGAACCGATCGACGTCGGGTACAGAATCTCGACACAATAGACGAATCGCGCACGAGAGGAAGCGCGGTTCACGCAGCAGCGCCCGGTCGGTCTAGTCCCTTGTTCCAGGCTGAGGGCGGTGAAATGCATGGAGATCACTGAGGTCAGGCTGACGCTGCGTGACGAGGACCGTTTGAAGGCCTTCGTCAGCATCACCTTCGACAACGCGTTCGTCGTGCGTGGTCTCAAGGTGATCCAGGGAAACTCCGGGCTCTTCGTCGCGATGCCCAGCAGACGGCGGAAGGACGGGGAGTTCAGGGACATCGCGCACCCTATCAACAACGAGACGCGGGAGATGATCGAGGAGGCCGTGCTCGGCGAGTACCAGCGGCAGCTTGATCTTGTCTCATCAGGGCAGGCGATTTCCGACGCGGAGCTGGTACACGCCGACGACTGGTCCGACTAGTTCGGGACTGGGGCGTCGTCAAGTGGCAAGACACGGGACTTTGGATCCCGCATCGGAGGTTCGAATCCTCCCGCCCCAGCCAGCCGGCAGCGGCGTTCGACGGGGCTTCGAGGGATCCACGGTAAGAACGACTCCCACACGCGGAGACGAGCGATGCCGAACGACATCATGCTGTTCAGCGGGAACGCGAACAACGCGCTGGCTCGCGAGATCGCCGAGTACCTCGACCTGAAGCTCGGCGACGCGCTGGTCGGTCGCTTCTCGGACGGCGAGATCCGCGTGAGCATCGCGGAGAACGTCCGCGGCGTCGACGCGTTCGTCATCCAGCCGACCAATCCGCCGGCGGAGAATCTGCTGGAGCTCCTCGTGATGATCGATGCGCTCAAGCGGGCCTCGGCGAGGAGGATCACGGCTGTCATCCCGTACTTCGGCTACGCCCGTCAGGACAGGAAGGACCGGCCGCGCGTGCCGATCACCGCGAAGCTCGTTGCCAACCTCCTGACGACGGCCGGGGCCAACCGGCTTCTGACCATGGACCTGCACGCGTCGCAGATCCAGGGGTTCTTCGACATCCCCCTGGACCACATCTACGCGGCGCCGGTCCTTCTGAGGTACTTCGACAAGCACGCGTCCGGCGATCTCGTCATCATGGCGCCCGACGTCGGCAGCATCAAGATGGGACGCGCGTTCGCCAAGAGGCTCGGGGCCTCGCTCGGGTTCGTCGACAAGCGCAGGCCCAGGCCCGACGCCACGGAGGTCATGAACGTGGTCGGCGACGTCGAGGACAAGCACGTCATCATGGTCGACGACATCATCAATACGGGCAACTCGATGATGCAGGGCGCGGCGGCCATCCGGAAGCTCGGCGCCAGGCGCATCACCGCGGGCGCCACACACGCCCTGTTCTCCAATGATGCCGTCGCGAGACTCGAGAGCTCGGAGATCGAGGAGATCGTCGTCACGAACACGATCAGCCACAAGGGGTACTCCAACGACACCATCGTCGAGCTGTCGGTCGCGGAGCTCCTGGGAGAGGCGATAGACAGGATCCACGGAGAGCGGTCTGTCAGCTCGCTCTTCGTCTGAGTACCGGGACATGGGGGCCGTCGTCTGAACGAAGGCCGTGAGGCCCGGGCAACATGACACATCAGAAGGGAACCGGAGAGACGGAATGGCAACAGTGAAGCTCAGCGTCCGGCGACGGACGACCACCGGTAAGCAGGCCGCCAAGCGCCTGAGGCACGACGGACAGATCCCCGGTGTCCTCTACGGCGAGAAGGAGGAGAACATCCCGCTCTCGGTCGACGTCCGCGAGCTCCGGACGGCCCTCTCAACGCCGTTCGGCCGCAACGTCATCATCCAGCTCGGCGTGGACGACGACACGGAGGCGACGAGAGCGGTCCTCAGGGACATGGAGCGCGACCCCGTGTCGCGCGACGTCCTCCACGTCGACTTCCAGAGGATCTCGGAGAACAGACCGATCACGATGAACATCCCGGTCGTGCTCGTCGGGGAGTCGCAGGCCGTCAAGGACGGTCTCGGTATCCTCGACCACACCATGCGGGAGCTC
>WJMD01000080.1 GCA_014728125.1 Candidatus Effluviviaceae Genus V sp. | reverse complement strand
GAGATCATCTTCATGGTGATCGGCGGCCACGTATACAGCCGCATGAAGTACGAGAGCGGGGTGCATCGCGTTCAGCGTGTGCCCGTCACCGAGTCGCAGGGACGGATCCACACCTCGGCAGCCACCGTCGCCGTGCTGCCGGAGGCCGACGAGGTCGATGTCGACATCAACCCGAGCGATCTGGAGATCGACGTCTTCCGCTCGTCGGGCCCAGGCGGGCAGAGCGTCAACACGACCGACTCGGCCGTACGCATCACCCACAAGCCCACAGGAGTCGTCGTCACGTGCCAGGACGAGAAGTCCCAGCACAAGAACAAGGCCAAGGCGCTGAAGGTCCTGCGCGCCAGACTTCTCGAGCAGGCGCAGGCCGAGCAGGCCGCCGAGATGGCCGAGCAGCGCAAGGCGCAGGTCTCGACCGGCGACCGCAGCGCCAAGATCAGGACGTACAACTTCCCGCAGAGCCGCGTGACCGACCACCGCATCGGGTTCACGACCCACAGCATCGACCAGGTCATGGACGGTCAGCTCGACGAGCTGATCGACGCTCTCACCACGCACTACCAGGCCGAAGAGATGGCCGGCTCGTCCGCATGAGCGACTGGACGGTCCAGCGCCTGACCGAGTGGAGCAGGGACTATCTCTCGGAGAAGGGCTTCGAGAACGCTCGGCTCGAGGTCGAGCTTCTTCTGGCCGACACGCTGGGCGTCTCCCGCCTCGAACTGTATCTCGACTTCGACCGTCCATTGAGCGGAGACGAACTCGGCCGCTACAAGAAACGTCTCAAGCGGAGGCTCAACCACGAGCCCGTCCAGTACATCACCGGGACCGCCGCGTTCATGCTGTCCGAGTTCGACGTGACGCCCGACGTGCTCATCCCGCGGCCCGAGACCGAGGCGCTGACCGAGGTCGCACTCGAGCTCCTGTCCGGGATGGCCGTCGAGCGGCCGGACGCGGCCGACGTCGGTACGGGCTCGGGCGTCATCGCCGTAACGCTGGCGCAGAAGTGCCCCGAGGCCCGCGTCGTGGCGACCGACAGCTCGACCGCGGCCCTCACAGTGGCGCGCGGAAACGCCGCGCGTGCCGGCGTCGGGGAGAGGGTCGAGTTTCTTGAGGGCGATCTGCTCGAGCCGCTCGTGAGGGATGGACTGGGCGGACGGCTCTCTCTCATCGTCTCGAACCCGCCCTACATCCCGACGGCGGAGCTTGACGGGCTCCCCGAGGAGGTCGCGGACTTCGAGCCTCGAAGCGCGCTCGACGGAGGGGAGGACGGCCTTGACTGCCTTCGCGTGCTCGCTCAGGATGGTCCCGGCCTGCTTACCGAAGGGGGCGCCATCGTCCTCGAGGTGGGGTACGGGCAGGCCGGGGCCGTCGCGGAGCTGATGCGGGACAGCGTGAGCGGGGTCGATGTTCGGAATGACTACGCGGGGCGGGAACGCATCGTGGTCGGAACGACCCGATGACGTGCGACGCCCGGCGCCTGTGACACGACACCGAGGGGAACAGCATGGACGGGATCGTCGTACGGGGCGGGAACCGACTGCGCGGGAGCATCAGGATCAGCGGCGCCAAGAACGCGACGCTGCCGATGATGGCCGCCACGCTTCTGACGCGGGGCCGCTCGACGCTCACGAACGTACCCAGTCTCAGGGACGTCCGGACGATGGGGCACGTGCTTCGCGTCCTGGGCGCCCAGGTCGAGTACTCCGACCACAGCATGACGATCGACACGAGCAACTGCAGCTACTGCGAGGCGCCGTACGAACTCGTCAAGACGATGCGCGCCAGCGTGTGCGTGCTCGGTCCCATCCTCGCGAAGAACGGGCGCGCCCGTGTCTCGCTCCCCGGCGGCTGCGCGTGGGGTCCGAGGCCGGTCGACTTCCACATCAGAGCCATGAAGGAGCTGGGCGCCGACGTCGAGCTCGATCACGGCTACATCGTCGCACGCGCCGAGAGGCTCCGGGGCGGCTCGATCCACTTCGATACGTCGAGCGTCGGCGCGACCGAGAACGCCATGATGGCGGCGGCGCTCGCCGAGGGCACGACGGTCATCACGAATGCGGCACGCGAGCCGGAGATCACGGCGCTCGGCGATTTTCTGGCGGCGATGGGCGCCGGGATCACCGGGCACGGCACAGACACGATCACGATCGAGGGCGCGACGGAACTCGACCCGGCCGACGCCGAGGTCATCCCGGACCGCATCGAGGTCGGCACGTTCATGGCGGCCGCGGCGATCACGGGCGGGGACGTCCTGCTCGAGGGCGCCCGAAGGGACCACTGCTCCGCCATCGCGCTGAAGCTCTCGGAGGCCGGCGCGGAGGTCGTAGAAGAGGGGGGCGGACTCCGGGTCCGAGGCCCCGTGTGGCCGAAGTCGATCAACGTGACGACCGCTCCGTATCCCGGGTTCCCGACCGACATGCAGGCCCAGATGATGGCCCTCATGACGGTCGCCGACGGGACGAGCGTCATCACCGACACGATCTACGCGGACCGGTTCTCGCACGTGCCGGAGCTCCGGCGGCTCGGAGCCGACATCGCCGTCGACCGCAACGTCGCCGTCGTCTCGGGCGTGCGGCGCCTCTCGGGCGCCAAGGTCATGGCGACCGATCTGCGCGCCAGCGCGGCGCTCATCCTCGCCGGGCTCGTGGCCGAGGGTGAGACTGAGGTCTCCCGCGTCTACCACATCGACCGTGGGTACGAGGCGATCGAGAAGAAGCTCGCCGGCGCCGGCGCCGAGATCGAGCGGGTCAAGGAGTAGCATCCGGCCTGCTCCGGCGTCCGCCGGAGCGTCCATCTCCCGAACGGAGGACCCGTGACCGAACGTCACGCCATCCTCGGCACCGCAGGACACATCGACCACGGCAAGACGGAGCTCGTGAGAGCGCTCACGGGCGTCGACACCGACCGGCTTCGAGAGGAGAAGGAGCGCGGCATATCTATCGAGCTCGGGTTCGCCCGTCTCGATCTCCCGTCGGGGACGATGCTCGGCATCGTTGACGTTCCCGGCCACGAGCGGTTCGTGAAGACGATGCTGGCGGGCGCGGGGGGCATCGACCTCGTGCTTCTGACCATCGCAGCTGACGAAGGCGTCATGCCGCAGACGCGGGAACATCTCGACATCATCGACCTCCTCGGCATCGACTGCGGCGTCGTCGCGCTGACGAAGTCCGACCTCGTGTCCGAGGAAGAACTCGAGCTTGCGCGCGAGGAGGCCCGGGAGCTCCTCGAGGGGACCTCGCTCTCGGGCACGCCGATCGTCGCCGTCTCCTCGAAGACGCGCGACGGCATCGACGGCCTTCTCGAGCTTCTGGACGACATCGCGTCCGACGTCGAGGAACGATCTGCGAGGGGCCCTG
>WJMD01000079.1 GCA_014728125.1 Candidatus Effluviviaceae Genus V sp. | reverse complement strand
CTCGGATGCCGTCCCGTTGCTTCTGCCAACGACCTCGAGCGAGTCGCCCGTCCCCGGCAGGAGCTCGCGGACCTGGTCGTCCAGACCGAGGGCGGCTCCGGCCCTCGTGAGCGATGCCGTGAGTCCGTCCGGCGGAGAGCAGCTCTGTCCGAACACGTCCCGGTACGCGCGGACGGCGGCCTTGTAATCGACGAAGGCGTCGTTCAGACGACCCGTCGATTCATAGATGAGGCCGGAGAGATAGCGGATGAACCCGTCGTCCTGGAAGCGCTCCGCGTCATCCTCGTAGCGGGCGTCGAGCCTTCGGAACGCGAGATCGAGGCGCCGGCACTCGACGAGGGCCGCCTCGGGGTCGTCGAGGGCGAGGTAGTTGAGGGCCATGTAGTAGTGAAGATACGCGCGTTCGTAGTCCTCGCCCGGGTAGGCCTTGATCGCCTCGTTGAGGGTGTAGTCTGCGAGCGTCGCGGTGACGCTCACCGGCTCGAGCGCGTCGCCGATCGCCACGGCCCGCTCGAACTCGGCGTTGCTGGCCTCGTAGTCGCCGGCCAGATGGAGAAGATGTCCCCGCTGGGCGTGGTAGAGGAACCTGTCCCGGTCGGAGTCGGCGAGCTTCGTCTCGTCGAGCGACGAGACCGCGGCAGCGAAGTCTCCCGAGGACGCCTTCTCCAGCGGGTCGCAGATGACGCGTGCGTGCTGGGCGCAGCCGCAGGCGACCGCGGCGAGGAGGAGCGCGAGGACGGCTCGGAGGCCGCGCCCCGCGCTTCTCCGGCGTCTCGTTTCTTCCAGGTCGGCCCTAGAAGCGGATGTTCGATCCGGAAACGAGGTGCTTCCGCTTCGCGGTGCCATACCAGACCTTCTCCCATGTCCGGAGATCGATCAGGTTGAGGTCGACCTGATAGAAGACGATGGCGTCCCGGTCGGCCTGATCGACGATCTGCGATACGGTACCCATCATCATGAAGTCCGCGCCCGTGACGCCCTCGTCGACGTCGGGTGCCACGCCTCCGCCGCGGGCCATGTCGCGCTGGAAGTCGACCTCCTCCATGAGCGACGCGCGGACCGACTCGTCGGCGACGAACCGGATCTTCCCGGAGTTGATGAGGACGCGCTGGAGCTCGTTCATGAAGACGTCGACGTTGAGATGCTCGTTCGTCTCGTTGACGATCTGTCCGATGACGACGCGGGGCTTGTCGCCGTGCGCCATGTGGAACTCCTCCCGCCAGACGCCGTCGAGCGCCTGCGGGATCAGCTCGTCGGCGACCGCCTGCGCGTCGGAGTCGTTCCATCGGCCGCTGATATACCCCTCCGTGGTCGGATCGACGTTCTCGACCTTCGTCCCGCCGCATCCGGCGATGAGCGCACAGAGCGACGCGGCGATCACAAGGCGGATCCACACTCGGTTCATCGTCGTTCTCCCTCTGTCTTCGGGCCCTCCTGACAATGTCCCTAACGAGCGAGACTGACGCTCAGAGTCGAGACCGCATTCACCGCTCGCCCGACGCGTCACAATACCCATGCCGCGTCCCGGTGTGCAAGCCGGTTCTGGTCCGTGGGCCCTCGTCGCTGAGGTCGCCGACGGCTCCGCCACCGGCGGGACTGGCCTCGGGACGGGAACTGTGCTTCAATCGACCGACCGGGCACATCGCGGCCGGGTTCCGAAGGAGAGAGGATGGACACACGCACCCTTCTGGATGCGTTGAGGAGACCGTTCGTCGTGCTGGGGGTCGGCAACGACCTGCGCGGCGACGACGCCGCGGGCTCCCTCGTGGCCCGCGCGCTCATCGAGCGGTGCCCGGACCGGGCGTTCGACGGGGGACAGGCCCCCGAGAACTACCTGGGACCGCTCCGCCGTGCCGGCGCGGAGACGGTGCTCCTGGTCGACGCGGCCGATTTCGGCGGCGCGCCCGGCGAGATCCGGTTCCTGAACCCGGACGACGTAGAGAGCGCCGGGATCGCGACGCACGGCGCGCCGCTCGGGATGCTGATGCGGGCCCTCTCGGACGAGCTCGGTGTCGCGACGATGCTTCTGGCGGTGCAGGCCGGGCAGACCCGGCTGGGCGCGCCGATGTCGGACGAGGTTCGCGCCGCGTGCGATGAGATCATCGAGGGTCTGAGCCGCGCGCTGGACGCGCGGAGCGACCCGACACCCTAGGGAGACCGACGTGAGACATGGCAGCTGGACCGGAGTTCTGACCGGCACTCTTCTGGTCGCGTCGATGCTGGCGCTGTCGTCGTGCTCGAGTGTCGAGGAACCGAAGATGACCATCCGCGACATCGACTTCGAGGGCATCTCGAGCGACGGCCTCGAGTTCGTCCTGCTTGTCGAGGTATCGAACCCGAACTCGTTCGGTGCGGAGATCGACTACGTCGAGTACACGGTGGACGTCGACCGGCGCGAGGTCGCTCGGGGCCGCCGGATGGAAGACGTCGCCGTCGGCGCCGGCGCGACCGTCGACGTGGAGGTTCCGTTCGCCGTCCGCTGGGAGAGCTTCGGCGACGCCCTCGAGGGCCTGTTCGACGGCCGGGAGCACCAGTGGGACTTCGAAGGAGAGGTCCGCATCCGGAAGGGCGCCCTCAGGAGGACCTTCTCGTTCCGCGAGGGCGGTACGTTCGAGTCGCCGGACATCGGCGATGTTCGGATAGAGATTGACACCGGAGCGCTCTAGCGTCCGGCAGCGCGGGAGGACACCATCAGGCGACGCTATGTACCCAAGCAGGAACGGGCCATCCTCATCGGGGTGAGCCTGCCCGAGACGACGGTCGAGGCCGAGGAGGACTCGCTCGACGAGCTGGCTCAGCTCGCCCGGACGGCGGGCGCATCCGTCGTCGACAGGTTCGTCCAGAACCGGACGCGCATCGACGGAAAGACGTACATCGGCAGCGGCATGGTCGAGCGCGTCGTCCAGGCGGCGGAGTTCCACGGAGCCAACCTTCTCATTTTCGATGATGATCTGAGACCGGCGCAGGCGCGGGAGATCGAGAAGGCCACCGACCTGAAGGTCATCGACCGCACGGAGCTCATTCTGGACATCTTCGCCAGGCGCGCGCGGTCCAGGGTGGCGAGGGCCCAGGTCGAACTCGCGCAGCTCGAGTACGAGCTTCCGAGGCTCAGGCGGCTGTGGGACCATCTGGAGCGGCTGGGGGGCGGCATCGGCACGAGGGGCCCGGGCGAGACGCAGCTCGAGTCCGACCGGCGACTGGTCCGAACACGGATCCAGATGCTCAAGAAGGTCCTCGCCCGTGTCGAGAAGGACCGGATCGAACAGAGGAAGCAGCGGCGGAGGGAGACCCGCGTTGCGCTCGTCGGCTACACGAACGCCGGCAAGTCGACGCTGATGAACGCGCTGACCGGCGCAGAGGTCTTCACCGAGGACCTGCTGTTCGCGACGCTCGACCCGACGACGCGACGTCTCGAGCTGCCCGGCGGGCACGCCGCGCTTCTCACCGACACGGTCGGACTCATCAAGAAGCTGCCGCACCACCTGGTCGTCAGTTTCCACGCGACGCTCGAGGAGGTCGTCGAGGCGGACATGCTGCTGCATGTCGTAGACGTGTCGCGGCCTGACGCGGAGCGGTACCTGGAGATGGCGAACGGGGTGCTCGAGGAACTCGGCGTCGACGAGCAGCCGACCCGTCTCGTCTTCAACAAGATCGACCGCGTGACCGACGAGAACGCTCTGACGCGCCTCGAGCGCGTCTATCCGGGCGCGATCTTCACGAGCGCGACCGACGGGACGGGACTCGACCAGGTGTTGAGCGCGGTCACGGCGTTCGTCGAGAGCCGGGAGGTCGTCGTCGAGGCGTCGGTCCCCGTGACCGACGGACGCGGCATCGCACGCATATACGAGGCGGGCGAGGTGCTCTCGCGGTCCTTCAACGACGAGACGGCGACTCTCCGGGTCCGCCTGGCGCGTCCCGACGTGGAGCGCCTGCGCGGCGAGGGCATAGAGATCAGCGAGATCGAGTGAGCCTTCCTACGGGGACCGGCAGGAGAGAGCGATGGGTTTCGAGGACATCCAGGATCCCGGGAAGCTGCTGGAGGCGGCCGAGCGACGACCGGCGGTCCTGAGGAACCGGAACTTCCTCCTGCTCTGGATCGGCCAGCTCGTTTCCCAGGTCGGCGACCGCATTCACGCCATCGCCCTCATGTGGTGGGTTCTCGAGACGACCGGCTCGGCGGCCCTCATGGGCACCGTGCTCATCTTCGCGACGATTCCCTCGGTGGTCTTCGGCCCGTTCGCCGGAGGATACGTCGATCGGTGGAACAGGAAGGTCGTCATCGTCGCGATGGACTTCGTCCGTGGGGCGATCATCCTCGGCATCGCGGTCATGGCCATCCGGGGCACGCTCGAGGTCTGGCAGATCCTCGTGGCCACGGCCGGCGTATCCCTGGCGTCGGTCCTCTTCGGCCCGGCGGTCAACGCGACGATCCCCAATCTCGTCCGTCCCAGTGAGATCACCCGCGCGAACTCCCTGTCGCAGATGGTCACACAGGGGACCGGGATCGCCGGCCCGGCCCTAGGAGGCGTGCTCGTCGCCGTCTGGGGCGTGGGCGGCGTCTTCCTTCTGAACGGCTTCTCGTATGTCGCCTCCGCGCTCTCCGAGCTCTTCATCCAGGTACCTGAGACGGTCAGGAAGGAGCAGGGACGCAGGCGGATCCTCTCCGACGTCGTCGACGGCTACCGTTTCGTCCGGGAGAACGCGACGATCTTCGGCTTCCTTCGTATCGCGGCCATCCTGAACTTCTTCACGGCGCCGTTCGCCATACTCCTCCCGCTCATCACGAAGGAGGTGCTGGGGCGTGGAGCTGAGTCTCTCGGCGTCATGACGGCGGCTTTCTCCGTCGGATTCCTCCTGGCCTCCGCCGTGCTGGCGGTCCTCAAGGAACGCAGACGGAAGCACCCGTGGATCATCCTCGGCATCGCGCTGGCCGGTGTCGCGATGGTCCTGATGGGCGTCTTCATCGACTTCACGTCGTATCTCGCGCTCATCGGCACGGTCGGCGTCACGCTGGGTGTCGCCAACATCCTGATCATGTCGTACATCCAGGGTGTGGTCCCGGACGACAAGCGGGGGAGGGTCTTCGGCTTCATGATGACGCTCTCCGGCGGGCTCCAGCCGCTCGCGTTCGCCGTCTTCGGACTCGTGGCCGATCACGTCCCGATTCCCTACATTCTCTGGACCGCCGGCGCCGCCCTGTTCATCGGCGGCCTGTCGCTCTACGCTGTTCCCGGCATGCGGGAGATCTAGCAGCCGGTTCCGTTCGTCCGTGCCCGTTCGGCACCGGCGCCACCCGCCTCGGGGTTTACACCGGCCTCGGGGGCATGGTACCCTCGGATGTTCGAACGGCCCGGACGATGGGCCGTTCCCGTACGCACCGGGCCCCCCGGGAACGGGGGCCCGACCAATGTGAACAGGCATTCATTGCAGCGGCAGGGGCACGACGACGCGACAGGAGGCTAGGGACGCATGGCGATTCGGAACTCGAAGACGGGGAAGATCCGCAGGGCGTACACGGTCGAGGAGCTGACCGAGGCCGCGAATCTCATGCGCGGCTACAACCTCGTTTCGCTGGCCGCGGCCGGCTCGGGACACTCGGGCGGCACGCTGTCGATCATGGACATCACGGCGGCGCTCTACCTTCATGTCGCCGATCACGATCCGGAGAAGCCCGAGTGGGGTGACCGCGACCGCATCTACTGGTCGGCGGGCCACAAGGCACCCTCGCTCTACATCGGTCTCGGGATGGCGGGGTTCTTCGACGTCGAGGACGTCGTGAGACTCAGGAAGCTCTACGCTCCGTACCAGGGCCATCCGCACTGGCTGAAGCTCAAGGGCGTCGAGGCCTCCACGGGCTCGCTCGGACAGGGACTCTCGCTCGCCGTCGGCAGCGCCATCGCCGGGCGGCTCGACGACAAGGACTATCGCGTCTACTGCCTGATGGGTGACGGAGAGCAGCAGGAGGGCCAGATCTGGGAGGCCGCGATGGAGGCCGGGCACTACGGCCTCGATAACCTCTGCGGCATCATCGACAAGAACAGGCTCCAGATCGACGGATGGGTCGACGACGTGATGAGGGTCGACCCGCTCGTTGACAAGTACCGCTCGTTCCACTGGGAGGTGCTCGAGATCGACGGCCACAACATGGCCGAGATCGTGAACGCCTTCGAGGAGGCGAAGGGCATCAAGGGTAAGCCGACCCTCATCCTCGCCAACACGACCAAGGGCAAGGGCGTCGACTTCATGGAGGACGTCGCCGGCTGGCACGGCAAGCCCCCGAGCATGGACCAGATGTGGAACGCTCTGGAGCAGCTCGGGCTGGAGAAGAAGATCCCTGTCAAGCGCATGCTCTCGAAGGCGGAGCGGCACCAGAAGAAGGCCGAGAAGCAGCTCGAGGCCAAGCAGCCGTCCTTTTCTCAGAACTACTTCTGGAACGAGACGAAGCGGATGCAGGTCGACATGGACCCGACGCGCAAGGGGTTCGGCCGCGCGCTCGCCGACCGCGGCGACGACGAGCGGGTCGTCTGTCTCGGCGCCGACATCTCGGGTTCGATCACGATCAGCCAGTTCTACGAGAACCACCCCGAGCGCGAGGATCGATGGTTCTCCATGGGCATCTCCGAGCAGTCGGGCACGGCCGTCGCGGCGGGTCTGGCCAGAGAGGGCAAGCTGCCGGTGTTCGGGACCTACGGTGTCTTCGCGTCGGGCCGGAATCTCGACCAGCTCCGGACGACCGTCTGCTACGGCGAGTTCAACGTGATGATCGCAGGAGCGCACGGCGGCGTCTCCGTCGGCCCCGACGGCGCCACGCACCAGGCGCTCGAGGAGCTCTTCCAGATGTGCGGCCTCCCGAACATGAACGTGGAGGTCCCGTGCGACGCGGTCGAGACGAAGCGGGCCACGGAGCACCTGCTCTTCAAGGTCAAGGGACCGAAGTACGTCCGGTTCGCCCGCGAGGCGACGCCTGTCGTCACGGACATGGACACCCCGTACAAGTGGGGTCGGGCCAACGTCATCCGGTTCCGCGGAGAGAGGAAGAACTTCAAGGACGCGTTCGAGCACACGCTGGCAACGAAGTACAAGAACGAGGGCGAGGATATCGCGATCGTCGCCTGCGGGCCGTCCGTCCCCGAGGCGATGCGTGCCGCGTGGATCCTCAAGAACGAGTACGACATCGAGACGCGCGTGCTGAACGTCCACACGGTCAAGCCCCTCGACGAGAAGAGCATCGAGCGTGCGGCCGTCGACACGGGCGTCGTCGTCTCCGCCGAGGAACACCAGGTCGGCGGCTTCGGCAACAAGGTGGCCGCCGTCGTTGCGCAGTCCGAGAAGGCCTACGGCAAGCCCATCATCATGGGCATGGTCGGCGTCAAGGACCGCTTCGGTGAGTCCGGGAAGCCGTGGGAGCTCGTGAAGGAGTTCGAGGTCTCCGCTGAGCACATCGCCGTGGAAGCCAAGCGGCTCTACGATCTCAAGGTCGACCGCCTCATGAGCGCGGCCGAGAAGGCGGAGAAGGCCGCTCGGAAGGTCGAGCGGGAGATCGAGCGGGCGGCGAAGAAGGCTGCGAGGGAGGCCGCTGCCGGCGCGAAGAAGACGGTCGGGAAGGCGACGAAGAAGAAGACGGCGAAGAAGGCTGCGAAGAAGAAGTCGGCGCCGAAGCGGAAGACGGCGAAGAAGGCTGCGAAGACGAGGTCGGCGCCGAAGCGGAAGACGGCGAAGAAGGCTGCGAAGAAGAAGTCGGCGCCGAAGCGGAAGACGGCGAAGAAGGCTGCGAAGAAGAAGTCGGCGCCGAAGCGGAAGACGGCGAAGAAGACGACCAGAAAGAAGGCGACGAGGTCGCGGAGCCGCAGAAAGAAGTAGCAGCGCGCTCAGCGCCGCACCGAGACGCAGCGACGGGCCGCCCCCCCGGGGGCGGCCCGTTCGTGTTCCGGGACCTCACGTTCAGGAGGAGCGGACGTGCGCCTCGAAGGCAGCCGCCATGTCGGCCACGAGAGCCACCAGCGCATCGCGGTCGTCGCCCTTTGTGTAGGCCAGCTTCACCTCTGCGAACCGCCCGCTCCGGCGGTCCTTCGTCGATGCGACGGGCTCTATGGACGTCAGGGCCGGCGGGTCCGATGGGTCGTACCAGGGGCCTGCGCCCGGCCCCAGCCTGAGATGAAAGGTCTCCCGGTAGACGCGAAACGCAGCCACCTGCTCGCCGCCGTACGCGAACGAGACGCTGGCGGTCCCGGTCGTCAGATGCTCCTCCGAGAGCCCCATGTGTTCGACGAGCGCATCGATCGCGGCCCGGAAGGCGTTTCTGAGCTCGAATGACCGCAGGAGGTCCTCGACCGGTCCGATGGCGTTGTAGAGCCGTCTGGTCGAGTCGGGGACCATGGTGCGGTGAACGAAGTCCCGGACGTTCTCGGGCAGGACCGCGCGGGGAGATGACTCGACGAGTTTCTCCACGATCGCGTCGGCCACGTCGCTGCCGGACCTGCGGACGACGCGCTGCATGTGCTCCTCGAAGCCCTCTCCCTCGTCAGGGAAGCCCCTGGCGCCCTCCTCGTAGACGACGCAGCGACCGGGGGGCTCCAGATCGAACCCTGCGTCGCGGACGATCTCCGCCGGGCCGTGGGGGAGCATCGCGCTCGCGTCGGGCTGCCCGGCGGCCTCGGCTGTCGCCAGGATGTCACCGGCGAGCGCGCGGATGTGTGCTTCCGAACCGTCGACGAACCCCAGGCAGATGTCCTTGTCCACGTGGGCCTCGTCCCACATGGCGGCGGCCTTCAGCGAGCCTCTGCGCGTGATGATCAGCACACGGCCCTTCTCGACAAGCTCCTTCACGAGCGACCGCGTGAGGGAGCGGAAGCGCCATCCCGTTGCGAAGAGGCCGCTGGTCGACGCGAGGCTCAGGGACTCCAGGGCGAACCGGTAGACGCGGTCGACGTCGGAGAGCTCCGCGACGCGGCCGGCGGGTCGCTGGCGCTTCGCGGCGCCCCACAGCCAGAGAGCCCTTCCGACCTGCCAGAACCCGCGGTGCTCCGCCAGACGGCGGGAGGCCTCGTTGCCGGCGCCCGTCGAGTACCGGATGGTCTTCGGGTTGAGCTTCTGCGCCTCGCGGTAGGAGACCCTGTTGATCTGGGAGGAAAGACCCTGCCCCTGCAGGTCGGGGTGAAGTCTCAATCCCTCCAGCCAGACCTCTCCGGGCGCGAGGAGCGTCACCTTTGACATCCCGACGGGTCGACCCTTGTGGAGCACGGTGAGCAGCACACCCTCCTCGTCCTCCAGCCAGTGGTCCCAGACGAGCGGCAGATAGTCGTCGCCGCCCCAGATGTGCTTCGACAGCTCGAGGATCGCCCCGCGGTCCTCCGGTCGGGCGCGCCGGACCTTCAGTCTCGGCTTCTTCCTGCCGCGCTTCGCCACGTCGTGTCAGTCCTCTCTCATCTCGTCGATCGCCCGCGTGACCTCCTGCGCATGTCCCTTGACCGTGACCTTCGGCCAGACGCGCCGGACGACGCCCTTGCGATCGACGAGGAATGTGGCACGTTCCGCCGTCCTGCCGTTGGGCTTCAGGACACCGTACGCGGCCGCAATCGAACCGTCCGTGTCGGCGAGCAGCGGGAAGTTGAGCTCCTGGTTGGCCGCGAAGCGCCTGTGCGACCCCTCGCTGTTGGTGCTGACCCCGACGATCTCCGCGCCCCTCGACCGAATCTCCACGGCGGCGTCTCTGAAGGCCCGGGCCTCCCGCGTACAGCCCGGCGTGTTGTCCCTCGGATAGAAGTAGAGCACGACGTCACCCTTCCCGATGAAATCTGCCAGGGAGACGGTGTCGCCGTCCCCGGTCGGCGCCGAGAACTCCGGCGCCCCGTCACCCGGCTTCAGTGATGTAGGCATCTCGGCCTCCGGTGTATCGGAAAGCGTCCGCCGGGGCTCGACGGACGTGATCGGATTGCTGAGCCGCTCGACAGCCCGGCTCCCGGGCGTACGCGTTCGCCCGGTGACCTGACGCTCTGGCCGCGCCCGACCACCCACGGAGCCGACGAGACGGTCTTCGTACGGGGTTCGTCCATTGTACCGTGGCCCGCTGGTTCGTGGCAAGTACCGGCCGCAGAGGCGGGCTTCAGGAGGGGCCTCGAGTCCGTCCGTCGGGGCTTCGAAACCGGCTGCCCACGCGCCGCTCAAGACGGCGCATCGACCGGTTCCGCCGCCTGTTGGCCTCTGCCGTGTCGAGCGGGATCTCGAAGATGACCGCGGTCTCCTCGAGTTCGCTTCTGCGGACGAGCTCCCGCAGGCCGCGCCTGCCCATGCGGCCCTCAGTCCAGAGGGCGTGACGGTCGACCCGCGAGCCCAGCTCGGCATGTGAGTCGTTCCCGTGGATCGCGAGGAGCCTCTCGAGCCCGGGGCCGCGATCCACGGCCTCGAGGAGCCTCGACCACGCGTCGGTCTTTCTCAGGTCGTGGCCCATGGCCCACAGGTGGGCCGTGTCCAGCAGGAACCCGATGCGATCTGCGGGAAAGGGGGAAACGAGGGCGTCGAGTTCATCGACCGTGGTACCGATCTCCGTTCCCTTGCCGGCCCCGTTCTCGACGGCGAGAACGGCGCTCGCCGGGCCCTTCTCGAGGGCTCTGCCGATCATCCGAACGGCCCGCTCCGTGCCACGGGCCGAGCCGTCGCCCATGTGGTTTCCGGCGTGGATGACGAAGAAGCCGGCGGAGAGCGCCACTGTCCGCTCCAGCCCGTCCACGATGGCGCGAAGAGAACGCGCCCGCAGCTTGCGCGAGGGGCCCGCAGCGTTTATGAGGTAGGGTGAATGAACGACAACCGGCCGAACGCCGGCGCCGTCCAGGGTCGAGATGAACGCATCCCTGTCCTCGCTGTCGAGGCGGCCCGTTCGCCAGCCCATCGGGTTGCCGGAGAAGACCTGGATGGCCTCGCAGCCGCACTCCACGGCGTACCGCGCGGTGGCCTGAAGCGTCCGCTGTCTGGGAACATGAATGCCGAATCGCATTGAACCGCTCCTCATAATCGTCGGACAGAGTCTAGCATGGGCGGTTCAGCGTTGCGAGGGACCTTGCTAAGTGGTATAATCTATCATAGGTTACGGCGAATACGTCGCGGAGCGGACACTCGCCGTAAACAGTGACGGACTCGCTTATCCAACGACGAGGGTCCTCTTGAACGGATGATAGTGATGACGGGGACCGCGCAGGGTCCCCGGAGGCAGCTCGGGCCGAGCCGTCACCGGCTTCGTCCGGCGATACACGGGGAGGAAGAGACATGAGCGTGACCGCCCGCATGGCATCGGTGGCCCTCGTGGTCCTCGGTGTGTGCTTCGCAGGCGTCGCCGGTGCAGGCGTCGTCACCTATCGATACGACTTCGCCGAGCCCGTGATCGAATACGACGGCGAATACCACAATGTCACGATGCGCGGCGCGTGGAGCCACGGCGAGCCCGGACAGCCGGTGCTTCCGATGAAGGGCGCACGGCTGCTGCTGCCGCCGGGTGAGACGGTCTCGGAGATCACGATCAGCCCCGGCCAACGCATCGTCCTCGGCGACGGCTACACGGTCCGACCCGGACAGCGGCAGTATCCGCTGTCGCACGAGGGGCCGGTCGAGATGGTGCCCGCCGACTACGCCGGCCGAGGCGTGCTGCCGGACGCTCTCCACGGTGAGCCGGTCGTCGGTTCGTACCGGGGCTACTCGATCGCCAACGTTCCGCTGCATCCGGTCGAGTTCGACCCAGCCACCGGCGCTGTCGCCTACTACACGAGCTTCGAGGTCACCGTGCGGACCGAGACCACCCGCGCCGGGATCGCCGACGTCGAGCGCATGATCAGGCACGATGACCGCACGCTGTCGGCGCTGGCCCGCATGGTCGACAATGCCTACGAGGCGTCGCAGTACGCCGCAATCGATCCCGCACCTCCCGCGAGCCGCTCGCTCGACCCGGCTCTCGACTATCGCTACATCATCGTCACGACGGACTCGTGGGACGGCTATCTCACGGACTTCGTCGACTACCAGACGGAGCGGGGACTCAAGGCCGGCGTCTTCCTGCGCTCCTGGATCAGCTCCAACTACTCCGGTGCCGACGACCAGGAGAAGATCCGAGAGTTCATCGTCGACGCTTACAACACCTGGCCGGTCGAGTACGTGCTGCTCGTCGGTGACGCCCGAGACGCGAACGGCATCCCGCACCGCGGACTGTACGCGAGCGGCTACGGCGACGTGGATACCGATATCCCGGGCGACTGCTACTACTCGTCGCTCGACGGAAACTGGAACGCGGACGGCGACTCGTACTACGGCGAGGCGGGGTCCGACGATCCGGACTACTACCCGGACCTTGGCATCGGGCGCTTCTGCGTCTCGAACGCGGACGACGTCACGCAGTCGGTAACGAAGGCCATGCGCTACACGGAGCAGCCGGTCGTCGCGGAGTGCGACGAGGCGATCATGGTCGGTGAGCTGCTCTGGTCGAGCCCTCTCACGTACGGCGGAACCTACAAGGACCAGATCAAGGACGGTTCGTCGGCCAACGGCTACACGACGGTCGGCTTCCCCGGCACGATGAACGTCGGCACGCTCTACGACCGCGACTACACGTGGTCGGACACCGAGCTCATCAACACGCTCGAGAGCGGCATGAACATCGTGAACCACCTCGGGCACTGCAACACGACCTACTCGATGAAGCTCGTAAACTCGGACATCCCGTCGTTCGACAATGACGGAACGGTCCACTCGTACAACTTCGTCTACAGCCAGGGCTGTTACTGCGGCTCGTTCGACGACCGTACGACGAGCCCTGGGAGCTACACCGACGACTGCTTCGCCGAGCTCTTCGCCACGGACGACGACGGCGCCGTCGCGACGATCATGAACAGCCGGTACGGCTGGGGCGACCCGGGCGGCACCGACGGCTCGTCGCAGTACTTCGACCGCGAGTTCTTCGACGCGATGTTCGCCGAGGGCATCTACTCGATTGCCGACGCCAACGACGACTCGAAGGTCGACGTCATCTGGGCGATCAACTACGGCGCCAACCGCTGGTGTCACTACCAGCTGAACGTGTTCGGCGATCCGGCTCTCCACCTGTGGACGGCCGAGCCGACGACGATGACGATCTCGGGTGCCGACTCGGTCTTCGTCGGACAGCCCGATGTCACGTTCACGGTGACTGACGCCTCGAGAGCCCCGGTCGCGGGTGCCCGCGTGGTCACCTACGCGGACGACCACACCATGTACGACTCGGGTATCACCGATGCGCTCGGCATGGTCACGTTGTCGCCCGATCTGTCCGGAACGGGCATGCTGAACATCAAGGCCACCGCGCACGATCGGCTCGACGAGACGGTCACGATTCCCGTGATGCCCGCCTCCGGTCCCTACGTGGCCTACGACTCGCACACGATCGATGACGACACGCTGGACGAGAGCAACGGCAACGACAACGGCGCTGCCAACGCCGGCGAGACCCTCGAGCTGTTCGTCACACTGACGAACTACGGCGTCGACCCCGCCACGGGCGTGGTCGCGACGCTCTCGACCGGTTCCGGTCGCGTGACGCTGCTGGACGACACCGAGACCTACGGAGACATAGGCGCCGGCAGCTCGGTGACAGGTCCCGACGGCTTCGTCGTCGAGATCGACCCGACAACACCCGACGGTGAGACGATCATGTTCGATCTTGTGATCACCGACGGCAACCGCGCGACGTGGGGGTCCTCGTTCGCGGTGCCCATCGCCGCGCCCGAGCTCGCCTTCGTCTCGTCCGACGCCGACGACCCACTGTATGGTGGGAACGGCAACGGCTGCATGGAGGCAGGTGAGACGATCGATCTGTCCGTCGTGATGACGAACGACGGCAGCGCGACGGCCACCGGACTGACCGGCACGCTCACGTCGAGCGATCCGTACGTACAGATCAACGAGGCGACCGCGAACGTGCCGTTCATCACGAGCGGATCGAGCGGGACGTTCAGCGGCTTCTCCATCACGCTGCTGCCCGACTGCCCGGGCGACTACGAGGTGTCGTTCGACGTCGACGTCACCGGCAACTGGGGCTACGCGACATCTGCGCAGTTCACGCTGCGCACGGCCACAGCGAGCTTCGCGGACGACTTTGAGAGCGGCCCGGGCGACTGGACGCACTCGAACATCTCCGGCGGCTTCACGGACGACTGGCACATGGAGACCTACCGTTCGCACTCGGCCTCCACCAGCTGGAAGTTCGGCGGCGCCGGGTCGGGCAACTACTCCGACTCCGCCGACGGCGGCCTCGTCACGAAGCCGATGTGCATCGGGGCTGACGGCGAGATGACGTTCTGGCACTGGCTCGATGCCGAGGAGGAGTCCTCGACGTCGGCCTGGGACTGCTGCCTGGTCGAGATCTCGACGGACGGCGGCACGACGTGGAGCACGCTGACACCCGACGGCGGATACTCACACACGAAGAACTCGAACCCGGCAAACCCTCTGCCGGAGGGCACGCCCTGCTGGTCCGGGTACTTCACGTGGCGCCAGGAGACCTTCGATCTCTCCTCGTACGAGGGTGAGACGATCCAGGTTCGTTTCCGGTTCGCCTCCGACGGCTACGTCACGGAGGAGGGCTGGTACGTCGACGACGTCAACATCGTGACCACGTCGACGACGGGCATCGAGGGCGGCGAGATCACTCCGGTCGCCTTCGAGCTCAGGCAGAACGCTCCGAACCCGTTCAACCCGACGACGGTGATCCGGTACTCGCTTCCGGAGCAGGCGAAGGTCACGGTCGAGGTCTACAACATCGCCGGCCGCAAGGTCCGGACGCTTGTTGACGAGGAGCAGGAGGCCGGGCTCCGTTCGGTCACGTGGGACGGCACCGACGACGCGGGCCGCTCCGTGGCGAGCGGCGTCTACCTCTACCGCATCGACGCCGGCGAGCACTCGGCGAAGCGGCGGATGGTCCTCCTGAAGTAGTCGCTTCTCATCGAGGGGCGGAGGGGTGTAAGCTCGACCGCATACCCTCCGCCCCTTTTCTTTGTCGGTCCGCCGGGCGGACCGGCTCCGTGTGGGAGAGCCATGGTCACCCGTGTCAAGGGGCTCGCGTATCCGAAGCATGTGACCGAGGATGCCGAGAAGCTGGCGCGCGCCCTGAACGACGCATTCGGTGTACACCTGTTCCTCGACTACGGAGGAACGCTGGTGGAGCCCGGCGTGGGACAGCGCGAGCGTCCGGCGGCTCACATCCGGCGCAAGCTGGCGCGGTTGTGCCGCTCCGACGCGTTCTCGGTGTACGTGATGAGCTCACGGAGCGTTCACGAGCTCCGGGAGGTTATCGGTGTCCCGGGACTCGGGCTGATCGGTCAGGGCGGCCTCGAGATCTGGGAGGACGGCGGGCCGCTGGAGCACCCGGTCGATATCAGGCATGTCGACCGGCTGCTTCACCATCTGGAGCTGGATGCCCACAGATGCCTCGGGGACATGGATGGCGTGACGGTCGAGAACAGCGGGTTCAGTCTCAGACTGGACACGACCTCGTCGGAACGGGCCGTCGCGCGAGAGGCGACGCACTGCTTCGAGACCCTCGTTCGGGCTCTCGATACGTCGAACCATCTGGAGGTGTTCTACGGGGACGGCGTCATGCAGGCCCGACCCGCCGGGTGGCATAAGGGACACGCGATCGAGCATGTTCTCAGATCGGCCGAGGAGGATACCCTCATCATCTCGATGGGCGACGATGTGACTGACGAGGATGCCTTCGAGGCGGTCGTCTCCTGGGACGGCGGCGGCGAGGATGTCACCCCGTGGTACATCCCGCAGGCCGAGGAGCACGAGGAGGAGCCTCCCGGCGCCTTCGGAATCCTCGTGTCGGAGCGCCCGCGGCCGAGCCACGCTTCGCTCTACGTCAGGAACCCCCACGAGGTCTACGAGTTCCTCTCGTCGCTCGAGACGATCGCGGCCGGGGCCTTCTAGACGGTCCTCGCCTCACGGCGGCTTCCAGCTAGCGCACCAGCAGCACCGAGCACTCCGCCTCCTGGGCGACGGCCTGGCTGACCGAACCGATCGACCGCAACGCGTCGGTCGTCTTCCCCCTGACGCCCACGACGATCAGATCCGCCTCGATCTCTGACGCGAGGGCGACGATCGCCTCGGCCGGATGCTGACGCTCGACGAGCCGGGTCTCCGGCTCGGCTCCGGCCTCCACCGCGACCCTTCGCGCGTGTTCGAGGATCTTCCTCCCCTCATCGAGAAGAGCCTCCTCGATCTGGTCGGCGAGGTCTGCGCGGTACTGCTCGGGGATGCTGGAGACGTGGCAGAGAGTCACCCCGGCGTCACCGGCCTTCGAGAGCTCGATTCCCGCTTCGACGGCGGCGTCGGCGTGATGCGAGCCGTCGACAGCGATCAGTATCTTCGAGAACATGGGCCTCTCCCGGGAGCCGGGCGGTGCCGGACCCCCGCACTGCGCCGCGCGCTACCCGTCGTTCCGAGCGGGCGGCTCCTCAGGTTGCTCCGACTCTCCAGTGTCCGGCGGCTCTTCCTGCTGCTCCGACCCTGTGGCGTTCGGTGGCTCGTCCCTCGAAAGCGCGACCCGGATCCTGTTGTCCATCGGGGAGCCCTCGCCGAGATAGAGCGTCGTGTGCGGGAACGGGATCTCGATGCCCTTCTCGTCGAACGTGTTCTTGATGCGCCGGCGGAACTCCCGTCCGACGCCCCACTGCTGGAGCGGTTTCGTTGTGAACATGACGCGGATG
>WJMD01000078.1 GCA_014728125.1 Candidatus Effluviviaceae Genus V sp. | reverse complement strand
GTTCCATCCAGGCCGTCGGCGGCGGGACGGCGCCGGTCACGGCGCTTCTCGACACGGTCGCCGTGTCCGGCGAGGTCACGGTCGAGGTCATCGATGCGCCGGACGGCCCGGCTCCCGCGCCGACGGTTCCGGAGGCGGACGTCATCTCGCTCTTCTCGGACGTCTACGAGGACGAGCCGGTCAGCACGTGGCGCACGGACTGGAGCTCGGGCTCGGTCGCGGTCGCGGACTTCGAACTCCAGGGCGACAACGGCAAGCTCTACACGAACTCGCCCTTCCAGTTCTGGTACGCAGGCATCGAGCTGGACGGCGTCATCGACGCGGCGACGCCGGGCATGACCCACTTCCACATCGACCTCTGGGCGCCCTCCGGTGGCTCCTTCAAGGTCAAGCTGGTGGACTTCGGTGAGGACGGGGAGTTCGGGGGCGCGCCCGACAGCGAGGGCGAGCTCATGTTCACCGGCGGGACGACGCCGCCGTTCGCCTCGGGCCAGTGGTCGCAGCTCGACATCCCGCTGAGCGACTTCGAGTCCGCCGGGCTTCTTGCGAAGGAGCACATCGCGCAGATCGTCATCTCGTCGTCCGACGTCATGACGGTCATTGTGGACAACGTCTATTTCCACAGGTAGGCTTTCCGCCGACGACCACCGCATCTTCCACCTGAGAGGAGAGCACCTGATGGACAGAGTCAGAAAGGGCGAACGGCGGAGCGACCCGGGCGACCCCCGGCCGCTGGCCGACGCGGTGCTCAGACTCATCTGGCGCGAGCGGCGTATCTCGCGCGCGGCCATCGCCAAGAAGGCGAAGCTCTCCCGCTCGACGGTCTCCGAGGTCGTGAGCGAGATCCTCCCGACCGGTCTCGTCGAGGAGGTCGGTCTCGGGAAGTCGCGCGGCGGCCGCCGTCCCGTGCTGCTCGAGTTCCAGGACAGGGCCTGCGTCATCCTCGGCGTCGAGATGGGCGCTGCGCACGTGGCGGTCGCGCTGACCGATCTCAGGGGCAACGTCCTCTGTTGGGAGGAGCGCGAGCACCCGGTCCGCACCGACCCCGAGGGCACGCGCAGGCTTGTCACCGAGCTGGCCGACTGCTGTCTCGGGAACGGCGTGCGCGACGGGCGCCCGCTCGTCGGCATCGGCGTCGCCATCCCGAGCCCGTTCGACCCGGCGCATCCCGACGAGCTCTCCGCCATCGTCCTGCCCGAGTGGGAGGGTCGGCTGGGCCTCGACGACCTCGGCGAGCGCTACGGCGTGCCGCTGCTGGTCGATAACGACGCCAACCTGGGCGCACTGGCCGAACACTGGTGGGGCGCTGGTCGGGACGTGGACGACTTCGCGTACATCAAGGTCGCGACCGGCATCGGCTCCGGGCACATCATGGGTGGCGAGATCTACCGGGGCGCCACCGGCGTCGCCGGCGAGATCGGCCACACCGCCATCGACCCGCACGGCAAGCCCTGCATCTGCGGTCTCAGAGGATGTCTCGTGACGCTTATCGGGACCCCGGCGCTTCTCGAGCGTGCCACCGAGCTTCTCGAGGAACACCCCGACAGCATGCTCGCCGGCCGCGAGTTCGACATCGCCGCGCTCGAGGAGGCGGCGCTCGTCGGCGACCCGGTCGCCGTGCAGGTCGCGCGCGAGGCGGCGGGCCATCTGGGCATCGTCGTGGCCGGACTCCTGAACCTGATGAACCCCTCGATGGTCGTCGTCGGCGGCGATCTGGCGGGGCTCGGCGAGCTGCTCCTGGTGCCGCTCCGCGAGACGGCGAGGCGACGCACGCTCGTGAGCTCGGTCAAGGCTGCCGATATCCGTGCCAGCGAGCTCGGACCGAAGTCGGTCGCGATCGGCGCGGCCACGCTCGTCCTGAAGGCCGCGCTCGAGGACTCGCGGCTCTTTCCGGAGGTCGAGAACAACAACGCGTCCGTACCGGTGGGGAGGAAGAGGAAGTGACGGGAAGATACGTCCGGACCGCGTTCGTCCTGCTCGCGCTGGCCTCACTCGTCGCCATGGGACCGGGATGTGAGTCGGTCACCGGCACGCGGGAGGTCAGTCTCGTGTGGTCCGACGAGTTCGACGGACCCGAGGGGCAGTCGCCCGACACGACGAACTGGATGTTTGACATCGGCACCGACTGGGGCAACAACCAGCTTGAGTACGACACCGACCGGCCCGAGAACGTCTCGCTCGACGGGGAAGGGAACCTCAGGATCGTCGCGCGCGAGGAGAGCTATCAGGGACAGGACTACACCTCCGGCCGCATCACGACGCGCTACCGGTTCGCCCGGACACGTGGCCGGTTCGAAGCCCGCATCAAGCTCCCCATAGGACAGGGCATCTGGCCGGCGTTCTGGCTCCTCGGGGCCGACTTCGGGACCGTCGGCTGGCCCGACTGCGGGGAGATCGACATCATGGAGTACCGCGGGCAGCTTCCGAACGTCGCCAGCGGCGCGCTCCACGGTCCCGGCTACTCCGGCGGCGGGTCGGTCGGGGGGACCTACACGCTCCCGAGCGACACGTTCAACGACGACTTCCACGTCTTCGCCGTCGACTGGGACGCGAACTCGATCACCTGGTCGGTCGATGATCAGGACTACATGACGCTGACCCCCTCGGACCTCCCGTCGGGGACCGAGTGGGTCTTCGACCACGACTTCTTCATCATTCTGAACGTCGCCGTCGGCGGGAACTACGTCGGCCCGCCCGACGCGTCCACCACGTTCCCCCAGACGATGCTCATAGACTACGTCAGAGTCTACGGGACGGCCAAATGACCCCACGCCGTGTGCTGACAGCAGCGCTCGTCGCCGTCCTGACGGCGGTGCTTCTCCCTGGCTGCACGGTCGACCACCAGACGGCCCCGCCCGACGTACTGGTCGTGTCGGTCGAGCAGCACTCCTCGTGGATCAGGAACTTCAACCCGCTGACCACGGCGTCGGCCGCGAGGTGGCCGACGGTCGCGGGCGTCTACGAGCCGCTCTATGTGTTCAACAGCGTGAAGTCGGAGCACGTGCCGTGGCTCGCAGTGTCGCACGAGTGGCGCGAGAGCAACCTCGTGCTGCGCGTCACGACGCGCGAGGGCGTCCGCTGGTCCGACGGGGAACCGTTCTCGGCGCGCGACGTCTACTTCACCTTCGACCTTCTGAGGGAGTTCCCCGCGCTCGACGACATCGGCGCGTGGACCTTTCTCGAGGACATCCGGCTCGTCGACGAGAACACGCTCGACTTCCGCTTCCAGCGTCTCTTCGTGCCCGGGTTCGGGCGCATCGTCACGCAGGTCATCGTCCCGGAGCACATCTGGAAGGACGTCGAGGACCCGGTCTCGTTCCCCAACGAGAACCCGGTCGCGACCGGCCCCTTCACCGAGGTGCGCGTCTTCCGGAACCAGGTCTACGAGCTCGGAAGGAACCCCTACTACTGGCAGGAGGGGAAGCCGGCCGTCGAGGCGCTCCGGTTCCCCGCGCTGCCTTCGAACGACCGCGCGAACCTCGCTCTCGTGTTCGACGAGGTCGACTGGGCCGGGAACTTCGTGCCGGCCATCGACCGTGTGTTCGTCGAGCGCTCGCCCGAGACCCACGACTACTGGTTCCCGCTGACCGGCAGCACGATCTTCCTCTACGTCAACACGCAGAAGCCGCCGTTCGACGACGTCCATGTTCGGAAGGCGTTCAGCATGGCGGTCGACCGTCAGCTGTTGGTCGAGGTCGCCCTCTACAACTACACGAGGCCCGCGGACGCGACGGCGCTCTCCGACGCCTTCCTCGCGTGGAAGGACCCCGACGCGCTCGCGGCCGGCGACTGGGTCGCCTTCGACGTCGAGCGGGCGAACGCGATCCTGGACGAGGCCGGATACGAGCGGGGAGAGGACGGGTTCCGGGTCGACGAGAACGGCGACCCGCTGACCTTCGACGTCATGACCGTCTCCGGATGGTCTGACTGGGTCCGCGCGGCGCAGGTCATCGCCCGCGGGTTCGAGGAGATCGGCGTCAGCGCGTCTGTCAGGACGTACGACTTCGGGGCCTGGTTCCAGCGCGTCCAGAAGGGCGACTTCGACATGAGCCTGGGGTGGTCGTACGAGGGCCCGACGCCCTACACGTTCTACCGCTGGCTGATGTCGCCCGAGACGGTCGAGCCCGTAGGCGAGATCGCGGCGGGGAACTGGCACCGGTTCGGAAGCGCCGCGGCCGACAGCGTGCTCGTCGCGTTCGAGGGCGAGCCCGACCTCGAGGGACAGCGGCGGCTCGCCGCCAGGCTCCAGCGCATCTTCGTTTCCGAGGCTCCGGCCATCCCGCTCTATCCGAACCCCTCGTGGGCCGAGTTCAACGTCGGGCGCTTCGACGGCTTCCCCACGGAGGAGAACCCGTACGCCGACCCGTCGCCGAACAAGACCGGGGCGGGGGAGACCCTGCTCGTCCTCACGACCCTGAGGCCGCGCGGGACGCCGGAGCAGGACCCGGGAGGTGACGCAAGGTGAGTCCGAGGACCGTCTCCTCGCTCGAGGGAACCTGGGCGCTCGTCACCGGTTCGACGAGAGGCATCGGGCAGCAGATCGCGCTCGGTCTGGC
>WJMD01000077.1 GCA_014728125.1 Candidatus Effluviviaceae Genus V sp. | reverse complement strand
GCGGGACATACTGGTCGTCGAGGACGACGAGGACATTCTGGAGCTGGTCCGGATCAACCTCGAGAAGGAAGGCTACACCGTCAAGGCCGCCACGACCGGCGAGGAGGCGCTCGAATCGGTCGGGAAGAGCATTCCCGGTCTGGTCCTCCTTGACCTCATGCTGCCGGGCATCGACGGGTTCGAGGTCTGCCGGACGCTCAGGAGCGATCCCAGGGCGGCCAACGTGCCGATCGTCATCCTGTCCGCGAAGGGCGAAGAGAGCGACATCGTCACCGGGCTGGAGCTCGGCGCCGACGACTACATCACGAAGCCGTTCAGCCCCAGAATTCTGCTGGCGCGCGTCCGGGCGGTGCTCCGGCGCAAGGCCAAGGCGCCCGTGGGGGAGGAGGAGGTCATCAAGATCCACGACCTCGTCATCCACCCGGGGCGTCACGAGGTGCTTGTCGACGGGGAGCCAGTCCACCTCACGTTCACCGAGTTCCGCATCCTGCACATTCTGGCGCGCCGTCCGGGCTGGGTCTTCACCCGCTACAAGATCGTCGACCAGATTCACGGGGAGCACTACCCTGTGACCGACCGCGCCGTCGACGTCCAGATCGCCGGGCTTCGCAAGAAGCTCGGTCATGCCGGCGATTACATCGAGACCGTCCGGGGGGTCGGATATCGGTTCCGGGATGAGTAGATGAAGAGGCGCAAGCTCGTATGGCACCTCTTTCCCTCGTATCTGCTGCTCGTGGTCGCCACGCTCGCGGCGGTCAGCTGGTACGCCATCGTTGCGCTGACGAACTTCCACTACGACCAGACCACGCTGCACCTCGAATCGCTCGCCCGGGTGCTGGTCGAACGGCTGGGCCCGGACATCACCGCCCGCCCTCCCGACACGGTCAACGCCATCTCGGCGGACCTGGCCGAGCGCGCCGGTGTCCGCGTGACGGTCATCCTACCGAACGGCGTCGTCATCGCCGATTCCCATAAGAACCCGCTCCTCATGGAGAACCACGCCGACAGGCCCGAGATCATCGCGGCCTACGCGGGGCAGGTCGGCTCATCCCGCCGCTTCAGTCACACGCTGCAGCACAGGAGGGTCTACGCCGCCGTCCCGGTCACGCGTGACGGCGAGGTTGCCGCCGTCGTGAGGACCTCGCTCCCGACGACCGCTGTCGAGTCGGAGATCGGGCTTCTCCTGCGCCCCATCGGTCTGGCGGCCCTCCTCATGATCGTTCTGGCCGCGGTCCTCAGCTTCTTCGTCTCGCGCCGCATCGCGCGCCCGCTGGAGAACATGGAACGAGGCGCGACGCGCTTCGCCAGGGGCGAGCTCCAGCACGACCTCCCGGTCCCGAAGGCCGAGGAGCTGGCGAGTCTCGCGGAGTCCCTGAACGCCATGGCGGCGGAGCTAGACGTGAGGATCCGGACGATCTCTCACCAACGGGCGGAGTCTGAGGCGGTCTTCTCGAGCATGGTGGAGGGCGTCATCGCCGTCGATCCGGGAGAGCGCATCATCGCCATCAACCGGGCGGCGGCCGAGATGTTCGACGTCGACGCGACCAAGGCCAGAGGACGGCCGATCCAGGAGGTCATCCGGAACACGGATGTTCAGGACTTGGCGAGCAAGGCGCTGGCGAGCGACGGTGCCGTCGAGGCCGGCATCGAGCCGAGAGCCGGTGAGGAGAGATACCTCCAGGCACATGGAACGGCACTCCGTGACGGGCAGGGCCGGCAGGTCGGCGCCGTTCTCGTCCTGAACGACATGACCAGGATGCGACGGCTTGAGAACGTTCGGCGCGACTTCGTCGCCAACGTGTCGCACGAGCTTCGGACGCCGATCACGTCCATCAAGGGGTTCGTTGAGACGCTCATCGACGGTGCGTGCTCGGAGCCGCGAGAGACGCAGCGATTCCTGACGATCGTCCTGAAGCATGTCGACCGACTGAACGCGATCATCGAGGACCTCCTGTATCTGTCACGCATCGAGCAGGACCCCGAGGAGTCGCTCGCGGGACAGCGGGACGTCGCACTCCGTGAGATCATCGAGAAGGCCGTTGAGGACCTCGCCGCGTCGGCTCGGGAGCGGAGCATCGACGTGACGGTGCGTTGCGGGCCGTCCGTCGCCGCGAGGGTCAACCCGCAACTCCTGGAGCACGCCGTCGCGAACCTCCTGGACAACGCCATCAAGTACTCCGAGCAGGGAAGCACGGTCCACATCGAGGGCGGCGAGGACGGTGACGAGGTGTTCATCCGCGTGTGTGACCGGGGTACCGGGATCGACAGTGAGCATCTGGAGCGCATCTTCGAGCGCTTCTACAGGGTCGACAAGGCCAGGAGCCGCCGGCTCGGCGGCACAGGGCTGGGTCTCGCCATCGCGAAGCACATCGTGCAGGCGCATGGTGGGCACATCGCCGTCCTGAGCGAGCCCGGGAGGGGCAGCACCTTCACCATCTACTTGCCGAACCCCTGACTCTTCTGCTTTCCGCTAACGCAATCCTAACACGCATCTCATCCCCTTCTGATTGTATAAGGCTACTGTGCCCGGAACGGAGCGAGCCGCACGCTGCCGGGAGGGGTTCAAACAGAGAAGAGTCTGCGCCCGCCGCGCCTTCTCGAACGGGGCACCGCCCCGGTCGCCACGGTGAGGTGGAGCGTGGCCCTGAGGCGGCTCACGATTGAAGGGGGGCGATCGTGGCGAGGACTCTTGCTCTCGTTGGTCTCGCGCTCTGCGTGTCCTTCAGCACGGCGGCGGCCGGCGTCGAGGATGTGACGATAGGCGGACGGTTCATGTGGGACGCCGGCGCCTGGTCGAACGTCGACGACGATCTTGAGATGTACGCCGGCGTGTTCGAGAACGGCACCGAGACGCGCACGGCGCGCGTCGAGGCGTCCGGCCACATCTATCCGAGGATGGCATTCAAGCTGAGCTGGGACTTCGCTGCCGGCGACAGCTATTGCCTCAAGCACTCCTATCTCGAGGTCTCCGAGGTCCCTGTCGTTCACAACCTGCGCGCCGGCTATTTCTTCGAGCCGGTCGGGCTCCAGTCACAGATGAGCTCGAAGTACTACACGTTCCTGGAGCCGGCGCTTCCGACGGCGCTGGCGCCGTTCCGGAACGCCGGTCTCATGGCGCATCGCGGCTTCATGGAGGGGCGCGGGCTCTGGCAGGCAGGCTTCTTCCTGACGACCGACTCGATGGCGGAGAAGTCCGGTGACGACGACTACAGCCTCGCCGGCAGGCTCGCCTTCGTGCCGTTCGGCGCGCCGGACGAGAACATGTTCGTCCACATAGGGCTCTCCGGGAACTATCAGAAGCCGGAGGAGTCGCTCCGCTTCCGCGCGCGTCCCGAGAACCACATGTCGGCCTACCTGATCGACACCGGTTCGATGGCGAACGTCGAGCACGTCATCAGGTTGGGCGGCGAGGTCGCGGCCGTCTACGGGCCGTTCCATTGCGCCGCCGAGTTCCTGAACGCCGCCGTGTCGAGCGACGAGGACGAGATGGTCGACCCGGATCGCATCGGTCTCCAGGATGATGCGGCATTCACGGGGTACTACCTGCAGGCGGGGTACTTTGTCACGGGCGAGCGGCGCGCGTACGGCGGAGGCAACTGGTCGCGCACGGCACCCGAAGAGGTCCTGTTCGAGGACGGCGGCCTCGGCGCGGTCGCGCTGGCCATCAGGTACTCGAGCCTCGACCTCAACGACGAGAACGCCGGCGTCTACGGCGGGCGGCTCGACGATGTGTCGCTCGGGGTCAACTGGTACTTCCACGCGAACGCGCGGATGATGTGCAACTACGTTCTGGCGATGGTGAAGGACGCGGACGACGAGGAGATCGGCTGTGCCGATGCCTTCGTCACGAGACTGCAGTTCGATTTCTGATCGGAGTACGTAGCCCGGTACGACACGCGCTTCTGACGGGCTTCTGACACGGAGCTCACGAGAGGTGTGTAGGCTGTCCGTGCGCGCACCCGGTCGGAGCAACGAGGGAGGGACAATGACCAGAGCGACATGGACCGCCGCGGTCGTGGGGGTTCTGCTGCTTGCGATCACCGTCGGACCCGCGAGTGCGCAGATGAAGCTCATCGGCGCCGGCGCCACGTTCCCCGAGCCGATCTACGCCGTCTGGATGTACCAGTACAACCAGCTCAAGAACGTCCAGGTGAACTACCAGGGCATCGGCTCAAGCGGTGGCATCCGTCAGATCAAGGATGCGACCGTCGACTTCGGGGCCACCGACGCGCCGGTCGAGGGGCCCGAGCTCGAGGAGGCCGGTCTTGTACAGTTCCCGATGATCATCGGCGGCGTTGTGCCGATCTGCAACATCAGAGGAATCGGCCCGGGCGAGCTCCAGCTCTCGACAGAGGTCCTGGCGTCGGTCTTCGCGGGCGAGATCACGTTCTGGGACGACGAGGCCATTACGTCGCTGAACCCTGATCTCGATCTCCCGAACGATCCGATCACCGTCGTGCATCGCGCCGAGGGCTCGGGCACGACGTGGATCTTCACCGATTTCCTCGACAAGGTCTCGGAGAGCTGGCACGAAAAGATCGGTCGCGGGAAGCTCGTCAACTGGCCCACCGGCGTCGGTGCGAAGGGGAACCCCGGCATCGCCGCGTACGTTCAGCGCGTCAACGGCTCGGTCGGCTACGTCGAGTTCGCCTTCGCGGTGCAGAACGAGCTTGCGCACATCACGCTCCGGAACCGCGACGGGCAGTGGGTCGAGCCCACGATCGAGTCGTTCCAGGCGGCGGCCGCCAACGCCGACTGGGAGAACACGGAGGGATACTACCTCGTACTGACCGATCAGCCCGGTGAGGAGAGTTGGCCGATCGTCGGCGCCTCGTTCATCCTCGTCTACGCGCAGCAGGACGACGCTGAGAAGGCGAAGGCCATGCTCGAGTTCTTCGACTGGTGCTACGACCACGGCGACCAGATGGCGATCCAGAAGCACTACGTTCCGATTCCGGACAACGTTGTCGAGATGGTCCGGAACACCTGGCGGAGTGAGATCACGGCGGACGGGGAGCAGGTCTGTCCGCCGGCCAGGAGCTAGCGTTCGTCCCTGCGGCACGGGTGGCGTGGCGGGT
>WJMD01000076.1 GCA_014728125.1 Candidatus Effluviviaceae Genus V sp. | reverse complement strand
GCGCGGCCTCGCGTTCTAGTCGACCGTAAGAACGGAGTTCTCTCCGCCGTACGGGTCGGGGACGGTCTCCGGGTTGTTCGGATCGGCTTCCCAGTTGCCGTCGATCACGAACTTGTACTCGTACGTGCCGGGTTCGAGATTGAGCGTCGTCCGCCACACACCGTCCGAGCCCTTCTCGAGACGGTCCGTCGTCGGGTCCCACTGGTTGAAGGTCCCGGCGATGTAGACCTCGGTCGCGTCCGGACGCTCGAGTTCGAACACCACCTCCTGCATGCCCTCGTCAGGCTCGGCCGCGGGCGCGCGCGTCTCGGTCCGCTGCTCACCGCCGGTCACCGTGCCGGTGACGGCCTCGTACTCATAATCGACGGTGGGCGGCACGACGAGCAGCGAGTTGAACCCGCCGTAACCGTCGTCGGTCACGTCCGGATTGGACGGGTCCTCCTCCCACCGGACGCCGCCGTCGACGACGAACTTGTACTGGTAGCGGCCCGGCGGCAGCGGCTTGACGATCGTCCAGATGCCGTCGTTGTCCGGGTCGGACAGGGGGTCGATCTCCGGCTGGTAGCGCCCGGTCTCGGTACCGCCCCAGGCGTTGAACGAGCCCGCGAGCGTCACCTGTCGTGCCGCGGGCGCGAAGAAGCGGAACAGGATCCCCCCATCGACCTCGTGCGGCGGCGGGAGACGGTCCTCGATGGCACCGAGTACGCCGGCGCACGACGTCATGCCCGCCAGCAGGAGCGCCGCGACTCCGAGCAGCAGTGTCTTTCTGAGCAGCGTCTTGTTCATCCTCACGTTCTCCTCATCCTCCCGAGGTTGGACGGCGCCCGTGAAGCGTCCGCCCCGTTGTTCGCCGGCCTTCACGCTCCGCTAGAACGTGATGACGGCCATCACGCCGATCGTCCTCGCGTCCTCGAGCGCCTCCTCGGCGTCGATGACATCGTACGCGCTGTGCTCCCACAGGTAGTTCCTGCGCCACACCTCGCGTCCGTTCGCGCGCCCCTCCACCGGCGTATCGTCGTACCTCGTCGGGTTGATGCCGTAGGAGACGCGGACCTCCACGTTCTTGCGGGGGCTGTAGGCGACCGCAAGATACGGCGCGAAGAACGACTCCGAGTCGTACTCGTAGGTGCTCGACTCGACACGGTCCAGGGAGTCGGCGCCGGCGACGCGAGAGGGTACCTCGTAGGATACGTACCGAAGGTCCGCCAGCATCGCCCAGTTCTCGGCGAACTGGTAGTGACCGCGCACGATCGTCTCGAGCGTCTCGTAGATCCCGAACTCACTGTAGAGAGAGGCTTCGACGTCCGGGGCCTCGGTGAGCTCAAGCTCCTCGTCGTAGCTCATCTTCTCGGCCTCGACCTCGAGCCAGAAGCGCTCGGGGATGATGTTCGCCCGGGCGCGTCCCGCGATGCGGGTCGTCGTGCCCGTCCACTCGTCGAACGAGTACGACACCGAGTCGACCGTGACCGCGATGGAGTCCACGGGCGTCATGTCGTAGTCGGTCCAGTCGAACTCGAGCCCCAGATCGAAGATCCCGAACGTCAGACCGCCGTCGAACTCCAGCTTCCCGACGCCGATCTCCGGCGTGGGTCCCCAGACGGAAGCCACGAGGGGCGAGCCGTCGTAGCGCACCTCGGTGTACGTACGCACCGCCGTCTCAGGAGAGAACGCGGCCGACAGCACCTCGTAGTCGCTGAGCCAGTACGGCGCGCCGAACGACGTGTACTCCTCGTCCGCGTCCATCCCGTCGGTCGAGAACGAGTTGTACTCGAGCCTGAGGTCGATCGGCGGAGCCGGGCGCGCCTCGATGATCCCGACGCCGACGAAGCCGTCCATCGTCCCGGCCTCGACATCGATCGGCCCGTTGGAATAGTCCTCGCCCTCGACCTGCTCTTCGTTGCCCATGTCCCAGCGGCTGTCGTAGGCATACCGCGCGCCCTCGGCGCGGATCGTCACCTTATCGTCCATCAGCGGAAGCGCCACGTCGAGTCCGTAGAGGACCTCCGAGTTCGCCAGCTCGAACCACGTGCTCGTCGAGCCGGTGCTGTCGATGTACGCCTCGAGGTCCGGGCTGTAGTTCGTGCCGGTCCAGTCGATCCACCACCCGTCCCGCCAGGAAGCGTAGGTCGCTCCGAGATGAAGCGGTCCGACCTCCCTCTTCAGGCGCCCCGCCAGCAGATCGGTGTCGGTGTTGTCGTAAACAGAGGGATCGTTGGTGATGTCGGCCTCGTACTGGTTCGCATAGACGGCCTCGAGGTCCGCGTCGAACACCGTCATGTCGAGGATGATCCCCTGTGACCCGCGGCCGAACGGGATGTGCTCCTCAGGGATCGAGCCATCGAGGTCCCGGTGCCCGATCGACTCCAGCGGGTTGTCGAACTGGATCCGTTCCTCGTTGTAGTACCCGGTCACGTTGAACGGTCCGCCCTCGAACTCCATGTTCCCGCTGTAGAAGTCCGCGGAGATCTCCTTGATGTCGCCGGCTCCCGTCGCGATGCGCAGTGTGGCGTCGCCCTCGACCTGCGAGGTGACCGTCGGCTTGACCGACACGAAGACCTCGTGTTCCGGGCGATTGAGCCGCCAGCGCGGGTCATCGGGAACGTCGCTCTCGGTCTCGTACGTCGCGCGGTACCACCCGTTGATCATGACACGCGAGTT
>WJMD01000075.1 GCA_014728125.1 Candidatus Effluviviaceae Genus V sp. | reverse complement strand
GGCTCGTCCTTGACGACCGTGACGTTCTGAGCCGCCGGGCCCTTGGCCTCGACGACCTCGTCGAACTGCACGCGGTCGTTCTCGCTCAGGGTCTTGTAGGCCTCGTCGCTCTGAATCGCGGTGTGATGGACGAAAACGTCCTTGGAACCGTCATCGGGCGTGATGAAGCCGTAGCCCTTGGCATCGTCGAACCACTTCACTCGTCCGGTCTTACTCACGTACTGGTACCCCTCTTTCGGTCTTTCCGGAGGCCTGCAAAACAGCGCTCCGGACACTGCCCTGCCGGAAACCATCTTCCGGCTCCTGCTCCGACGGACCCTCGATGTCCGCCCCATTCAACAATACCGTTTCTCCCTCACCGGTGTCAAGGGCCAGTCTGTCACGATCCCGTGTGGGCGCGCGCGGCACGGAACAGCGACTGTCACCGCAACTAACAGGCCAGTCAAACCTTACGCGCCCCAAGCCCCCGCAGCGCGCAGGGCCCGCCCCTCTCGAAACGGGCCCTGTTATCTCGTACCGGTCGGAGGCGCGACGCCGCTCGCGGCGAACGCGGTCCGTACCGACTATCGCAGATACGCGATCTTCCTGAGTTCCGTCGTGCCGCCGATCGTGGACCGGCAGAAGTAGACGCCGGAGGCCACGGTCCGGCCGGTGCGGTCACGACCTCTCCACGCGGCCTCGTAGACGCCGCCTGAACGCTGTCCCTCGAAGAGCGTCTGGATGAGCCGTCCGGTGATGTCGTAGATCCGGATGGACACCTGGGCGCCGGTTGCGGGGACGCTGTAGGCGACGGTCGTCTGCGCCGAGAAGGGGTTGGGTCGGATGAACCTGAGCCCACCCTCGACGTCCTCAGGCACGCCGGTGTTCTCGAGGTACTCCGATACGGTGTCGCTCGGGGCGCTCTCGTTCTCACCTTCATCGACGGCGAAGATGCGGTAGTAGTACGTGTTGCCGAGCAGCACGGCGGAGTCGAGATACGAGATGTCCGCCGTCTCGAAGGAAACGGATCCCGCGCCGAAGAGGTCGGTGGTGTCGCGCTCGACCCGGTAGTGGTCGAGGTCGGCCTCGCCGTTGGCGTCCCACGACACGGTGATCTCGGCGTCACCGGGACCCGGCGACGATGTCACCCCGGTCGGTGCCGCAGGGGCCACGTCGAAGGCGGCCGCGGAGTCAGGATCACTCGGGGCACTCTGGTTCGATCCCGTGTCCACTGCGTACACGCGGTAGTGATACGTCTGACTCGGCGTCAGGCCGGCATCCGCGAACTCGCTCACGCCGACGTTGAACGTCGTCGAACCCGTGAACGAGGGGTTGTCCGCCCGCTCGAGCACGTAGTGGTCGAGGTCGGCCTCGACATTGTCGTCCCAGTCGAGGTCGATGTCGCCCTCATCGGTGCCGCTCACCGCCACGAGTCCGGTCGGAGCCGCCGGCGCCGGATCGGCCGCCGCGGCCGAGTCGTACGCGCTGGCTAGGCTCTGGTTCGAGCCGTTGTCGACCGCGTACACGCGGTAGTAGTACGTCTGACCCGGTGTCAGCCCGGCGTCGGCGAACTCACTCGCACCCACGCTGAAGAACGTAGAGCCGGTGAACGAGGCGTTATCGGCACGCTCGAGCAGATAGTCATCTAAGTCCGGCTCGGTGTTGTCGTTCCAGTCGACATCGATCTCGCCGTGCTGCGTGCCGCTCGAAGCCGTGACACCGGTGGGGATAGCGGGCGGGTAGTCTGCGGCGTACGCGTTGTCGGACACGCTGGGCGCGCTCTGGTTCGAGCCCGCGTCGACAGCGTACACGCGATAGTAGTACAGCTGACCGCGGATCAGTCCGGTGTCGAAGTACTCGCTGGCTCCGACGTCGATCGTCGTCGAGCCCGAGAAACCGACGTTGTCGGCACGCTCGAGCACGTAGTGATCGAAGTCTGCGTCGGTGTTGTCGTCCCAGTCCAGGTCGATCTCGCCATCGGCATCGCCGGCCGTCGCCACGAGCCCCGTCGGGGCCGCGGGCGGCAGATCGGCGGCCGAGGCCGAAGCCGCGCTGCTGGGATCGCTCTGGTTCGCGCCGGTATCAACGGCATAGACACGATAGTGATAGGTCTGACCGGGCACGAGTCCGCTGTCCGCGTACTCGCTCGCGCCGACGTTGAACGTCACTGAACCGGAGAAGGCGGGATTGTCGGCCCGCTCGACGACGTAGTGATCGAGGTCGGCCTCAGTGTTGTCGTCCCAGTCGAGATCGACTTCCCCGTCGATCCCACCCGTCATCGCAACGAGACCGGTCGGCGCTGCCGGTGCGGCGTCGCCGGCCGCAGAGGCCGTCGACGAGCTCGGGTCGCTCTGGTTCGAACCGGCGTCGACGGCGTAGACGCGGTAGTGGTACGTCTCGCCCGGCGTCAGGCCGCTGTCGGCATAGTCGCTCACGCCGACGTTGAACGTCGTCGAACCCGAGAAGCCGGCGTTGTCCGCCCTCTCGACGACGTAGTGATCGAGGTCGCCCTCGGTGTTGTCGTCCCAGTCGAGGTCGATCTCGCCGTCGCCGGACCCCGCCGTCGCGGCGAGGCCTGTCGGCGCGGCCGGCGGCAGGTCGGTCGCCACCGCGGAGTCGCTGCCGCTCGCCGCGCTCTGGTTCGAGCCCGTATCGACGGCGTAGACCCTGTAGTAGTAGGTGTCGCCGGGTGCGAGACCGCTGTCCGAGTAGCTGCTCACGCTGACAGTGAACGTTGTCGAACCGGTGAACGAGACGTTGTCCGCCCGCTCGAGAACGTAGTGATCGAGGTCGCCCTCGGTGTTGTCGTCCCAGTCGACGTCGATCTCGCCCTCGCCGGCCCCCGGAACCGCGTTGAGCCCCGTCGGGGTCGCGGGCGGAAGGTCGGTCGCCACCGCGGAGTCGCTGCCGCTCGCCGGGCTCTGGTTCGAACCCGTATCGACGGCGTAGACCCTGTAGTAGTAGGTGTCTCCGGGTGCGAGACCGCTGTCGGCGTAGTCGCTCGAGCTCGTCGTCCAGGTCGTCGAGCCTGCGAACGACGGATTGTCGGCGCGCTCAACGATGTAGTGATCCAGGTCGGGCTCCGTGTTGTCGTCCCAGTCGACGTCGATCTCGCCCTGGCCGGAGCCGGACGAAGCGCCGAGGCCGGTCGGCGCCGCGGGCGGCGGGTCGCCTGCACCCGGAGCGACGTTGGTCACGACGGAGAAGTCCTGGTCGGGCTGCGGCATCACGGAGGCCGTCACGCGGATGGTCCACGTGCCGCTCCCCGGTGAGCTGACGATGACCTGTTCAATGTTGTTGAGATCGTCGACGCCGGTCGCCGCCGTGTTCGAGGGGTTGTCCGGGTCGAGCAGGAAGGGGTGGTAGGTCGCGCGGCTCGGCGAGATGATCTCGAGATCGAGGTCGTTCACAAGCATCCGGCCGCTGCCCTCGTAGTCGCCCTGGTAGTCATCCCACGCGAGCGTGACCTTGAGCTCGCTCTCGCCCGACACGTCTACCTGATACTCCCAGGTCTCCGTCGGCGACAGCGTGTCCTCCTGGATGAGGTCGCCGGTGCCGCCGTCGTCTCTGATGATGTCGATCGTGTTCTGGATGTTCACGCGGCCGAAGCCGAACTGGTAGTCCGGTCCCGTGTTACCCAGGTCGTCGGCGCCCTGAACGAAAAGGGCCTTGACCGTCGACGGCCACGCCTCCCCGCCGAACTTGTCGATGAAGTCCTCCTGCGTCAGGACGACGCAGCCGGAGACCGCGGGCGCCGAGAACGAGGTCCCGCAGGAGCTGCCGCTGTAGTCGTTGTAGAGGTAGGTCGTCGTGATGCCCGCGTAGCTCTTGCAGCCGGGCGCCGTCACGTCGGGCTTCGTCCGGCCGTCGAGCGTCGGCCCGTGGCTCGAGTAGCCGCTCAGTGCATCGTTGTCGGCGTTCGTGCTGCCGACCACGATGGCGTTCTTCGAGGTCGAGCCGGGCCCCGGGATGGTCCCGTACGGGAAGTCCGGCAGATCGCCGGAGCACGAGCCGCAGTCGCCGTCGTTGCCGGCCGAGAACACCACGGTGAGCTTCTTACCCTGGCTCCCACGGACGATCTCGTCGTAATTCTGGCTCCAGTCGTCGTAGGTGCCGTAGTAGTAGCAGTAGTTCGGGCAGAGCCCCCAGCCCCACGAGTTCGAGGAGACGATGATGTCGTAGTTCGAGATCGCGTCGGCAGCCTCTGCGTCCATGTCGTCGCAGTCGTTCGGCCAGTCGTAGGAGGCGATGTCCACCTCGGTCGCCACGCCTCTCCACTGGTACGGCGAGCCGCCCTCGGCCTGACTCCGCGAACCGTCGCCCGCCATGATGCCGCAGCACTTCGTGGCGTGCGAGGCGGTTCCGGAGCCGTCAGCGATCGTCAGGCGGCCGGCGAAGTCGTCGTGATTGGTGGCGACGGAGCCACCGTCCCAGATACCGGCGTAGAGCCCGTTGCCGCTCAAGCTGTAGGGAGCCGTCTGGACCTCGTCGGCGTTGATGGCGTCCCTCAGGTCATCGTTCTCAAGGGCCTTCTCCGGACGCGGGCCCATGATGTACTTGACGACATCCTCTGAGGCGACGTCGAGAAGCTCGGCATCGAGGTCGACGACATAGATGTTCCCCTCGTCGGGGGTCACGGCGCCGTACTGCGACAGCAGGGGCACGGGATCGGAGACATCGTCGTAGACGAAGACGCGCACGTTCGTCTGTCCGAACGCGGTCTGCGAGACCTTGTCGTCCGGGGCAAGCGTGAAGACGGCCCGCACGCTTGCGCGGTCCAGGGCGCCCAGGGCGCCGGGGTCGACCGACGCGGTCCAGGCGTAGTTCGGAATGTAGTCGAGAAGGCGAACGCCGTTTCGAGCGAGTTCCTCCCGCTCGCTTTGGGTGGGGATGTCGCGGAACTGGATGACGACATGCCCCGGCTCGTCGAGCCGCATGACCTCCTCGGCCGGCGTGAACCGCCTGCTCTGGAGATGGATGTCGTAATCCGCCGCGAGGGCGGCCGTCGTGCCGGCCAGCACCAGCACGAGAACAGCACAGATGATCCGAGGCGACGGTGACGTCATCGTCGGGCCTCCCAGCTCTGGACTCTGTGAATGCACGCGAAATGCACATATTGACGCCCTGAACACGGCGAAGGCCATGTCCTGCGGCGTTTTTTCCCTCACTACTTCAGTATAGCACAAGTCGTGCCTGTAGTCAATGACGCAGGCTCCTTTGCCCACGGCCGTACCGGAAGTTCCTCCCGACGTCGGGTCCTCCACGTGGTACGCTCGTCGCACGACGAAAGGAGAACACCGTGACGACCCGACCCACCGTGATGCTGACCGCTCTGCTGCTCGTTCTGGGAGGCGCCTGCAGTGCCCGGACACCGACCGTGATCGACGGTGCGTTCGACGACTGGGACGACGCACCCGTCGCGT
>WJMD01000074.1 GCA_014728125.1 Candidatus Effluviviaceae Genus V sp. | reverse complement strand
GCGGCGAGGCACAGGTCAAGGACATGGAGTCCGGCGAGCAGGAGAGCGTGCCGCTCGAGTCGCTCGCCGATCACATCAAGGCAGGTGGGGGAACGACGTGACGAGCGCACTGGAACCGATGGGCGACCTCAAGAGAACACACACTGCAGGAGAACTCCGCGGGTCGGATACGGGCGCCGAAGCCGTTCTGATGGGATGGGTGCACCGGAGACGGAACCTCGGCGGCCTGCTGTTCATCGACCTCAGGGACCGCTACGGAACAACGCAGATCGTGTTCCGGCCCGACGACGATCCAGCGCTGTTCGAGAGGGCGAGCAGCCTCGGGGCCGAGGACGTCATCGCCGTTGTCGGCACCGTCGGCGAGCGGCCGGAGGGCACCGCGAACACCGACATGCCCACGGGCGAGGTCGAGGTCGTCGTGCGCGAGATGCGGATCCTCAACAGCTCAGCGACGCCGCCGTTCGTGCTCGAGGAGCCCGTGAAGGCGAGCGACGAGCTCAGACTCGAGTACCGCTACCTGGATCTCAGGCGGCCTCACATGCAGAGGCTTGTCGAGGCCCGTCACCGGGCGGCGCAGGCGACGCGGCGTTACCTCTCGGAGCTGGGCTTTCTCGAGATCGAGACGCCCATGCTCGCCAAGAAGACACCCGAGGGTGCCCGCGACTTCGTCGTCCCGTCGCGGGTCCATCCCGGCAAGGTCTACGCGCTTCCGCAGTCGCCGCAGCTCTACAAGCAGATCCTGATGGTCGCGGGCTGCGACCGCTACTTCCAGCTGGCGCGGTGCCTGCGTGACGAGGACCTCAGAAAGGACCGTCAGCCGGAGCACACGCAGATCGACCTCGAGATGAGCTTCGTCGACGAGGGCGACGTGTTCGATGTCGCCGAGGGTCTTATGAAGACGCTCTGGAAGGAGGTCCGCGGCGTCGACATCGAGACACCGTTCCCCAGACTCACCTACCGCGAGGCGATGGACCGGTACGGGAGCGACAAGCCCGATGTCCGCTTCGAGGTCGAGCTTCACGACCTGAGCGACATCGTCGCCGAGTCGGACTTCAGGGTCTTCAAGGGCGCTGTCGATGCCGGCGGAGTCGTCAAGTGCATCGTCGCGCCGGGATGCGCGACGTGGAGCCGGAGCGACATCGACCGGAAGGAGAAGATCGCCAAGAAGCACGGCGCGAAGGGCCTCGCCTGGGCGAAGGTCGAATCGTGCGGGCTCTCGGGCGGCATCTCGAAGTTCCTCTCGGACGACGAGTCGCGCGAAATCCTCGCGAGGACGGAGGCGTCCGAGGGCGACCTGCTGCTCTTCGCGGCCGATCAGTGGAAGCGCGCCGCCACCGTGCTCGGCGTTCTTAGGAACGAGATCGCCTCGGAGCTCGAGCTCGTGAAGGACGATGAAGCGTTCCGATTCCTGTGGGTTACGGAGTTCCCGCTCTTCGCGTGGAACGAGGACGTCGAGGTCTGGGAGGCTGAGCACCACATGTTCTCGATGCCGCGCACCGAGGATCTCGAGTACCTCGAGAGCGACCCCGCGCGCGTGCACGGGCGGCTCTACGACCTCGTGTTGAACGGCTTCGAGATCGCGTCGGGCTCGATCCGAATCCACCGCCGCGACATCCAGGAGCGGGTGATGGCGGTCGTCGGCATCACGAAGGAGGATGCCGAGCGGCGCTTCGGCTTCCTCCTGAAGGCGCTCGAGTACGGCGCGCCGCCTCACGGCGGGCTCGCGCCGGGGCTCGACCGCATCGTGATGCTGCTGACGGGCGAGGACTCGATCCGCGACACGATCGCGTTCCCGAAGACGTACAGCGGGCTCTCTCTGCTGGACGGCTCCCCCTCGCCGCTCGAGGAGGACGTCCTGGATGAGCTCCACATCGAGTTCGTCGGCCTCGAGGACGACGGGGAGTAGGCCCGGCCGCCGCCTGGTCGTTCGGCCCGCTCGGCCCGTCGAGTCATCCCTCTTCGCTCGACTAAGGCCGCCTGTGGCGGCCTGAACTCGCTCCCGAGGGATGCCCCCAGGACCTCACGGGCCGCGGAGCAGAGGATGCAGACACGACACCCCATACTCGAGTCAGCGTTCGTCGCCGCGGCCGTCGGCTTCGGCGGCGGCGTCCTCGAGAGCGTCCTCATCACCTTCCTGCAGGGCTACTACTTCCACACGGTCAGGTCATTCGCAGCGTTCGTTCTCCTGCCGGGAGCGGCGTACGCGGCGGCGGGGCTCGTGCTGGGTGCCGTCATCGGGTGGCTCCTGAGCATCATCCGGAGGGGGCGGAGCCCCGTGCCGGCAATGGCCGGGGCCGCGACGCTCGTGCTGGTCATGCTCGTGGCCACGGCGACCATCGATAACGCCGGGCTCGCCGGCGGGGCGATGGTCGGGTGGGGAGCGGCAGGTCTCGCGCTGGCGATCGTCCTCGGCGGCGTCCTCTGGATCGCGTCGCACCGGTTCGGGCCTCTGTGCACAGGATCGGTCGCCGCACTTGTCGCGCTCGTCGCGGGCCTCGCGTCGGGGCTCTGGTCGTTCGGCCCGGGCGGCTCAGGCATGACGCCGGTCGGCGCGACCGCCTCGTCAAGTCCACTCTCCGTTCTGCTCGTCACCATTGACACGCTCCGTGCCGACCACCTCGGATGCTACAACGGCCCCGACGCTGAATCCCTGACCCCGACCGTCGACCGACTGGCTGCGGACGGACTGCGGTTCGAGAACGCCGTCGTTCCGATGGTCGTCACCGACCCGAGCCACGCGTCCATGCTGACGGGCCTCTACCCCGAGGAACACGGCGTCGTCAGGAACTCGGTGCAGCTCGACCCCGCTGCAACGACGGTTACCGAGGTCCTCGCCGCGGCGGGGCTCCGGACCGGTGCCGCGATCAGCGTGTCGCACATGGATGCACATCCCTCCGCCTTCAGCCAGGGGTTCGACACGTACTACGACCGTGGAGGGCACGACCGCTTCCGCTATCACGCCGGCTGGAAGGGACTGCCGCGCCGGGTCAAGGCGCGCGTGTTCGCCCACGAGCGAGCGGCCGTCGAGACCAACGAGCGGGCCGTCCGCTTCCTCGACGCCGTCTCCGGAGAGCCCTTCTTCCTGTGGGTGCACTACTTCGAGCCCCACACGCCGTACGTCGGCGAGGATGGGCGGGTCGTCTTCCGGGAGAGCGACCGCGAGGCCCTGGAGCGGGCGGCCGCGTCGGGCGATTCGGAGGATCTGGAGGCGACCATCGCGGGCCTCTACCGGGACGAGGTTCGGCGTGCCGACCGCGCGCTCGGGGAGCTGCTGGCGGCGCTGGACGCGCGGGGACTCTCCGCGGGGACCGCGGTCATCGTGGTCGGCGACCACGGCGAGCACATGCACGAGCGGCGGCTGCCGCCGGACCTGTGGTTCGGGCACTCCGACGTCTACGAGGAGACGTGCCGGGTTCCGCTGGTGCTCTGGCGGCCGGGCGTCGTGGAGGCGGGTGTCCGTGACAAGCAGGTGAGCGTGATGGACCTCGCGGGGACGATCCTTGAACTCGCAGGTGTCGAGGCTCAGTGGAGTCCGGGCGGCACGGTGCTGAGCGGCGCCCCCCGCGAGAGCCGGCCGCTCGTCGTCGAGGCGAACCCTCACGTGCCGGTCGAGGCCACCGCGCTCCGCGCCGGCCGGTGGAAGCTCATCGCCCGGCCGGGCGGGAGGGCCGAGCTCTATGACCTGGCGGCCGATCCGGGTGAGACGTCCAATATAGTGGACCTTCGTCGTCCCTTGGCCGATTCACTCGGGGCCGAGTTGGCCGGGATCGTGCAGGGATGGGGCCCCCGCGCCAGGCCCGAAGAGCCTGATGAGGCGACCCGGGAGATGCTGCGCTCACTCGGCTATCTGGAGTGAGCGGGGGTTCGGGATGGCCTAAGAGCCCGCCTGTCGGGAGATTGGGCTTGACACTACCGGGGGGCTTTGATAGGTTGACGGCGAACATGGGAAGGTGTGCTTCGCCTCCGTCCGGGGGCGTCATTGGTTATTGTGGCAACTGAAGAGGGGGTCTTAAGGCGATGGCAAAGACGAGCAGATGGTTCATCGCTCTCGCCGCGTCGCTCCTGCTTCTGAGCATCGGCGTCGTCGGGTGCGGCCCGAAGCCTCCGTGTGAGGTCATGCCGACCGAGGTACAGGCCGCTCAGGACGGATGCGATGCAGCGACCGCCGAGCTCGACGCGGCTCGAGAAGAGCGTGCCGAGCTGGAGGCGGAGGTGGCCGAGATGAACGCGGAGATGCGGGAGCTCGAGGGGGAGCCCGACGAGCTGGCCGCGAGACTCCATGACCTCAGAAAGGGAAGCGGGCGCTAGCCGACCGCGAAGCAAACGAGGAGAGAGAAGAACATGCTGACGAGACTATCTGTCGCGCTGGTCCTCCTCGCCGCTCTCGTGTTCGTGTCCGGCTGCGGAACAGGGTGCCCGCGGACGGCAGAACCGAGCGCCGGTGACTTCTACACCGACGAGGAGTTCCAGCAGCTCACCGATGAGCAGCGCGAATCCTATTGCTCGGCCCTTCTGGCCGAGTATCAGGCGAGCGAGGACTGCATCGCCGAGGCGCAGGACGACCTGGCGATGGAAAAGCAGGCGATCGAGGACCTCGAGTCCGAGCTGGCTGGTCTGGAGCCGCGGCTTCGCGAGCTCAAGAGCGACGTCGAGGAACTGAGAAGCGAGATCGCCTATTTCGAGGGCCTTCCGAGGGTCTACGTCGTCCAGAAGGGCGACTTCCTCCACAAGATCTCCGGCATGGAGCAGATCTATGCCGACGGAGACAAGTGGAAGCGCATCTGGAGGGCGAACAAGGACCGGATAGACGGCTTCACGGATCCGAACCTCATCTACCCGGACTGGGAGCTCGTCATCCCGCGCGACTGGCCGTACACGTACACCGTCAAGTCGGGGGAGAACCTCTGGCAGATCGCCCGGTACTGGGAGATCTACGACGACGGCCGGATGTGGGAGCGCATCTACGAGGCCAACAAGGACATGATCTCGAACCCCGATATCATTCAGCCGGGCATGGAGCTGACGATCCCTCGCTAGCCACTCGGGGGTCCGGTTGGCTCGACGAGCCGCTCGACAATGTGGGGGGTACGGACAGCATCCTCTGCGCGGCACGATAGGACGCAGAGAGCATAGCTTTGTCGTGAACGGGCAGGGCTCCCGGTTCGCGGTCCCGTGACCGTGCCGGGAGCCTTCCTTTTGACGCGAAGGACACGGGAGTGTGGTCCGAAGCGACGGGGAGGCGGGACTGAAGCGGAAGATCCCGGTAGGAGACATCGACTCGGTCCATCTCTACGGACGGAATGACGAGAACCTCCGGCTCATCCAGGACTCGTTCACCGCTCGGGTGACGGCCCGCGGCGGGGAGATCACGATCGACGGCCCCGAGGACGAGGTCAATGCGATCGAGATCGTGATCGGCGAGATGGCGCGGCTGGTACGACGCGGACGCGCGGTCCGGCGGGAGGACGTCTCGTACGCCGTCAGGATGGTGAAGGACGACCGCGCCGACGAGCTTCGGCGGTTCTACGCCGGCGGGACGAAGCTCAAGGGGCTCAAGAAGCCGGTCGAGCCGAAGACCGTAGGCCAGAAGCGCTACGTCGAGGCACTCGAGGCGAACGACATCGTCGTCTCGATCGGTCCGGCGGGAACGGGGAAGACCTATCTCGCCGTCGCCATGGCGGTCGCGGCGCTCCGACAGAAGCTGGTCGAGCGCATCGTGCTTGTGCGTCCGGCGGTCGAGGCCGGCGAGAGCCTCGGGTACCTGCCCGGCGACTACCACGAGAAGATCGCGCCGTATCTTCGGCCGCTCTACGATGCGCTCAGGGAGATGATGGACCCGGAGCGCGTCAAACGGCTGATCGAGATCGGCACCATCGAGGTCATCCCGCTCGCCTACATGCGCGGGCGGACGCTCAATGACTCGTTCGTTATCCTCGACGAGGCACAGAACAGCACGAATCCGCAGATGAAGATGTTCCTGACCCGACTCGGCTTCAACTCGCGGGCGGTCATCACGGGGGACATCACCCAGATCGACCTCGCGGACAAGGGGATGTCCGGTCTTGTGAGGATCCAGGATATCCTGGACGACATCGACGGCATCGCGTTCGTCTACCTCTCGGAGAGCGACGTCGTCAGGCACAGGCTGGTTCGCGAGATCGTCAAGGCGTTCGAACGCTACGCCGCCGACCGTGCCAGAGCGGCCGATGAGGAGGATGATTCGTGATGCCGCTGGGCATCGGGAAGAAGAAGGAGCCGAGCGCCCGGGCGCAGAGGGTCCGTCTCGACCTGAACGGGCAACCCCCCGGGCCCCTGCCCTCGCGCCAGGTGATCCTGGCGGGCGTTCTGCTCGTCATCGCGTTCCTCGTGCTCCTCGAGCTGGTCTTCCCGGGCGCGACGCCCGTGAAGAGCCACGACCTGACCGTCGGGCAGATCGCCCGGGAGGACATCGTCGCCCCGTTCGACTTCGACGTGTTGAAGTCGGAGGAGGAGCTCGACGAGGAGCGCCGCGCGGCCGAGGCCGGGGTCCTCCCTGTCTACGAGTATCGCGACGGGATACGCACGGAACAGCGGAAGCACTTCGGCGAGTTCCTGACGAAGATCTACGAGATCCGGACGGGCGAGGAGCCCGAGTCGCAGCGCTTCGACATGCTCGGACAGCTCTCGATACCGTTGTCCGAGGATACGCGCCGCGTGCTCCTGGATGAGGAGAAAGCGGCCGACGTCGAGGAGCGGGCCCGCGAGGTGCTCAACGACGTCTACGACGCGGGGATCGTCCGGAGCAGCGATGCCGCGGACCTCTCGCCGGGACAGACCGTCATGCTTGTGAGAGACGGCGAGGAGACCCTCGTGCGTCAGGCGGCCTTCCTTCGCGAGGGGGACATTCCGGAGCTCGCCGAGGGCGAGGCGATGCGCGCGCTCGACGACCCCGAGATGGCGGCCGCGGTCCGCGAGCTGGTCGTCCCGTTCCTGCGGTGGAACGTCGCCGAGAACGAGCAGGAGACCGAGCGCCGCCGCCGCGAGGCGATCGAGAGCGTCAGCCGTCAGACGGGCCGGGACCTGAAGGAGAACGAGGTCATCATCGAGCGCGGCGAACGCGTGACGGAGGATCACCTTGTCGTCCTTCAGTCGATGGAGGCCCGCCGAGCCGAGCTTCTCAGGATGGAGAGAACGGGCAGGAGGTTCTTCCCGGCCCTTGGACGAGCTCTGCAGGCGCTCCTCCTGATCGGGGCCCTCGCGCTCTACGTCGCCGTCCGTAAGCGCAGCATGTTGCTCGACCTCAGATGTCAGATCCTGTTCATCGTGCTGCTGGTCATCGTGATGGCCGGGGCCGCCGTCATCCACAGCGTTCCGGAACTGTCCCCGTATCTCATCCCCGTCGCGGTCCTGGCGATGCTCGCCTCGATGCTCTTCGGGTTCGAGATCGCGATCATCGCCACGACCGTCACCGTCATGTTGTCGGCGATCTATGCGGGACTCGGGATACCCTACGTCTTCGTGTCGCTCGTGGCCGGGAGCGTGGCGGCCTACTCGGTCCGGCGCGTCAGGCACCGCGAGGACTTCTACTGGTCGGGCATCCGCGTCGTGGCGGCGTACGCGATCGCGATCGCGGTCGCAGACATCGCCCGCGTCGACCTGAGCCTCGAGACGCTGACACGGTGTGGCTGGGGTGGCCTCAACGCGATCGTCAGCATGGGCATCGTCGTAGTGGCCCTGCCGCTCTTCGAGCGCGGGTTCAAGGTCACGACCGACATCACGCTCCTCGAGCTGGCCGACATGAACAAACCCCTCCTCCGGAAGATGGCCATGGCGGCGCCGGGCTCGTACCATCACAGCATCATCGTCGGGAATCTCTCCGAGGCGGCGGCCGAGGCGATCCGCGCGAACGGACTCCTGGCCCGTGTCGGAGCGTACTACCACGACATCGGCAAGCTCGTGACCCCCGGGTACTTCGTGGAGAACCAGCAGGGCATCGAGCCCGAGGATTCGAAGCACACGAGCATCCGGCCGAAGGTCTCGAGCCTCGTGATCCGATCACACGTCAAGGACGGCGAGGAGCTCGCCCGCAAGGAGGGCCTGCCCGAGCCGATCATAGACATCATCCGCGAGCACCACGGTACGAGCCGGATGGAGTTCTTCTACCAGAAGGCCGTCGAGGAGGCGGGGGGCGAGGGGCAGGTACCCGCGGCCGACTTCAGCTACCCGGGGCCCAGGCCGCGGAGCAAGGAGTCGGCGATCATCTCGCTGGCCGACACCATCGAGGCCCGCGTCCGGTCGATCGACGAGCAGCTGACGCCGAAGCGCATCGAGGCGGAGATCGACGCCGTCATCGAGAAGCGATGGCACGACCATCAGCTGGATGACGCCGAGCTGACGCTCTCCGATCTCAGGAAGATACGTGACGCCTTCTTCCGCGTGCTGGTCGGCATGTACCATCAGCGCGTCCGCTACCCCGATCAGGAGGAGAACGGCGAGGGTCGTGAGGACGGACCGGAGGAGACCCGGAAGTCCGGCGGCGGGACGGGACGTGGCGATGCCGATCAGGGTTAGCGCACCCCGCGGGGCGGCCGGCATCGACCGCCGCGCCATCAGGTATCTCGTGTCGCGGATCCTCGAGGACCACGACCATCGGGACGCCGACGTCACCGTGACGTTCACCGACGACGAACGCATCCACGAGCTCAACCGTGACTACCGTCACGTCGACCGCCCCACGGACGTCCTCGCCTTCGCTCTGACAGAGGGAGAGCCGAGCGGCGTGAACGAGGAGTCAGAGACGGTACTGGGCGACGTCGTCATATCGCTCGACCGTGCAGCTGTACAGGCCGGTCGCTACCGTAGGACGCTCGGACGGGAACTGCTCAAGCTGACGGCGCACGGCGTGCTGCACCTTCTGGGCCTCGATCACGAGACCGCTGACGAGCGGAAGGCGATGCGGCGCCTGGAGAACCGGTACGTCAGGGAAGCGATGAACGGAAGGACCGGTCGATGACCTCCAGCATATCGGCGGGCGCGGCATGATCTCCCTGCTGGCAGCGGCGGCGGGCATGGTGGCCCTGCTCTACTTCTCGGGGACCTTCTCCGGCTCCGAGACCGCGTACTTCTCTCTCTCCAGACTCGAAGTGAGTCAGATGGATGAGAAGAACCGCATCCGCCGGCTTCTCGAGGACCCCGACCGCCTGCTCATCGGCATCCTCCTGGGAAACACCCTGGTCAACGTCGCGATCGGCTCGCTCGGGGCGCTCATGGCGCTGCGGATCGGGCGGGCTCTGGGCTATGCGGAGGGTGCGATCATCGCGCTCGAGGTCGGCGTGGTGACGTTCGTCATCCTCGTCGCGGGTGAGATTGCGCCCAAGATGTACGCGATGCAGCGGAACAGGGTCTTCGCCAGACGCACCGCGCCGCTCCTGACGTTCCTGATGAGAGGCTTCGGGCCGGCCATCGGTGTGCTGCACTCGCTGTTCGAGAAGCTCAGCGGAGGCGCCTCGGCACAGGAGCGGCCGTTCGTTACCGCCGAGGAGCTCCGGACGATCGTCGCGCTTTCGGAGGAACGCGGAACGCTCGAAGAGGACGAGCGCGACATGATCGACAGCGTCATGGAGTTCGGTGACACACTGGTCCGCGAGCTCATGGTGCCGCGCGTCGACATGGACGCGCTCGAGGACACCCTGACGGTCGGCGAGGCCATCGCGAAGGTCCGAGAACTCGGATTCTCGCGCTTTCCCGTCTACCACGAGGACATCGACCACGTCGTCGGCATCCTCTACGCGAAGGACCTGCTCAGATTCGATGAGGACGAGCAGCTGCGGATCATCGGCGACCTCGTCCGCTCCGTCACCTACACGCCGGAGAGCAAGAGAGCCGGAGAGCTCCTGCGCGAACTGCAGCGCGACCGCGTTCACATCGCGGTCGTCGTTGACGAGTACGGCGGAACGGCCGGTCTCGTCACGATGGAGGATCTCATCGAGGAGATCGTCGGTGAGATCCGGGACGAGCACGACATCGAGAAGCCCCTCGTCCAGGTGGTCAACCGGACGACGATGCTCGCGGAGGGCAACATCAGGCTCGACGAACTTCGCGAGGAGCACGACGTCGTGCTTGATGAAGAGGAGGTCGAGACGCTCGGCGGATACCTGATGGATGCCTTCGGCCGCATCCCTTCCGTCGGGGAGAAGACCGAGCGGGACGGCTTCGAGTTCACGATCGAGGAGGTCGAGGAGCAGCGTATCACGAAGGTCCTCATCGTCCGCCTGGAGGACGGCGAGAACGGAGAGGAGGAGCCGTCGTGACGACGACCCTGCTCATCGTTCTGGGCTTCGTGATGTCGGCCTTCTTCTCCGGTTCGGAGACGGCGCTCGTCTCGATGAACTGGATCCGCCTTGAGCACTGGCTCGAGAAGGGGAAACGCGGCGCGCGCACGCTCGAGCGGTTCGTCGGCGACCCCCAGAAGCTGCTCGGGACGACGCTCGTCGGCAACAACATCGCCGTCATCATGACCGCCTCACTCGTTTCCTGGCAGCTCGAGCGGACGCTCCACGGAATGTCGCCCGGGGTCGTCGGGCTCATATCGACCGCCCTCGTGACCGTTCTCATGCTGATCTTCGGCGAGATCATCCCGAAGGTGCTGGGACTCAGAAACAGCGACGCCATCACCCTCAGGGTCATCCACCCGCTCCGGGTGTTCTACTGGATACTGTCGCCGGTGATCTTCCTGGCCACCGGTCTCGGCGCTCTGGTGCTCCGCCCGAGCGGCGTCGAGACCAGACGCTGGCGACGGAGGATCACGAAGGACCAGCTTCGCGTCCTCCTCACGAGCGAGGGCGAGCGTGCCGGTGCCGTCGACCGGGAGGAGACGAAGCTCATCTCGGGGATCTTCGAGTTCGCTCTGACGACGGTCGAGGAGGTCATGGTTCCAAGGGTCGACGTCATCGGGCTGAGTCCCGAGGCGAACGTCGGAGACGCGGTCAAGCTCGTCGAGCGGCACGGTTTCTCGCGGCTCCCGGTCTTCACCGAGGAGCGCGATCACATCGTCGGGATGATCCACTCCAAGGACCTCCTCGGCATCGCGCGGTCGACTCCGATCGGTGAGTTCGTCCGCCCCATGCCTCACGTGCCCGAGACCAAGATGTGCGACGAGCTGTTCCGCGAGCTCCAGGCGCGCCGCCAGCACATGGCGGTCGTCGTCGACGAGCACGGAAGCGTCGCGGGGATCGTGACGCTCGAGGACCTCATCGAGGAGCTGACCGGCGAGATCGAGGACGAGTACGACGTCGGAGCCGCGCCCATCAGGAAGCTCGACGCGGACCTCTTCATGATCGACGGGCGGGCCGAGATCGACGCGGTCGAGGACGCGCTTCGGGTCGACCTGCCCGAGGGCGAGTACAACACACTGGCGGGGCTGCTGCTGGAGGAGATCGGCAGGATACCCGAGCCGGGCGAGGAGCTCGTGCTGGCCGGTCTCGAGTTCCGCATCATCTCGGCCGGCGCAACGAGGATCGGTAAGATACGGGTGAGGAAGCGTTGGAAGAGAGGCAAGACAGCCGCGTAGACGGGGCGACGAGCGGGACCGCATCCACGCCGGTCGCCGGCGGGACGACGGAGGGCTCGTCTGAGAGCGTGGGCCGCGTGCTCCGCCGCTACTTCCTGACGGGTCTGGCCGTCATCCTGCCGGCCGCCGTCAGCGCGTTCATCCTGTGGCGGCTCTTCGTCGCGCTCGACTCGATCCTCGGCAGGTTCGTCCAGGTCTACTACGGACGGCCGGTGCCCGGCGTGGGGTTCGTCGCGCTCGTCGTGCTCATTCTGGGCATCGGCGCGATCGCCAGCAACATCATAGGCCGGCGCCTCATCGGCATGGTCGAGACACTGCTCGAGCGGATACCTGTCGTGCGCTGGATCTACATGACCATCAAGCAGCTCTTCTCGGCGATACTCGAGGAGCGGTCGACCAGCTTCAGGAAGGTCGTCCTGATACCGTTCCCGCATCCGGGGACATGGTCGATGGCGTTCCTGACGGCGGAGTCCGCGGGCTGCCTGGACGACGCCGTGGGCAGGGAACTCGTCAGCGTCTTTCTTCCGACCACGCCGAACCCGACGTCCGGCTACTTCATCCTCGTTCCCAGGGAAGATGTGCGGGAGCTGCCGATGACGGTCAACGAGGGGCTCCGGTACATCATCTCGGCCGGAGCGCTGACCCGGACCGCGAACGGACCGGGCACGGAGAGCGGAGCATGAGGGACGTCGGCGAGATCGAGATCCTCGAGATCGATCCGGAGAGCGCGCCGCCGGAGATCGCCGGGCAGGTCGCCGGGCTCCATCCCGCCGACGCGGCGCTCGCTCTCGATCGCCTCGAGGCTGAGCAGATCGCGCACGTACTGCCGATGCTGCCGGCCGAGATGGCGGCCGACGTCCTGGTTAACCTCGAGAACCACAGTCTCGAGGACCTCCTCGAGGACATGCCGGCAGAGGTCGTGGCCGCTCTCGCGCGCGTGCTCGAGTCGGACGACGCCGCCGACGTCGTCGGGGCGCTCGAGGAGACTCGTCAGTTCGACGTGCTCTCCCTGATCGACGACGAGAGCAGGGCGGACATCGAGACGCTGCTCAGATACGCCGACGAGTCGGCGGGCGGCATCATGTCCTCCGAGCTCGTCTACGTCAACCGCGATGCGCGTGTCCAGGACGCGGTCGACCTCATCCGACAGGCCGCCGATGAGATCGACGAGATCCACAACGTCTACGTGACCGACCGCTACAAGCGACTTCGCGGCGTGCTGCCGCTCAGGAAGCTCGTCCTGGCGAGGCCCGAGACGAAGGTCTCGGACATCATGGAGCCCGATGTCGTATCGGTCTCCACCGAGATGGACCAGGAGGACGTCGCCCACGTCTTCAGGAAGTACGACCTCGTGGCGATTCCGGTCATCGACAGGCTGGGGCAGCTCGTGGGCCGAATCACGGTCGACGACATCATCGACGTCATCCACGAGGAGACCGAAGAGGACATCAGCATCATGGCCGGCACGAGCGACGACGAGTATCAGGAGGAGTCGGCGCTCAGGGTCTCGCGCATCCGGCTCCCGTGGCTCGTCGTCGGCGCGGTCGGCGGTCTGGGTTCGGCGACGGTCATGAACCTCTATCGTCTGTCGCTCGAGAAGGTGCTCGCGCTGGCCTTCTTCATCCCCGTCATCACGGCGATGGGCGGCAACGTGGGGCTCCAGACGTCGACCATCATCGTTCGTGGCATGCACGGCGACCCCGGGCTCCCCGGTGACGCCAGGGCCCGGCTGGTCCGCGAGTGGCGCGTGGCGCTGACGAACGCTCTGGTCCTCGGGGCCGCCGTCTATCTCATTGTGGGGCTCTGGCTCGGCGATTGGGGGCTCGCTCTCGTCGTGGGCTCCGCGCTCGCCTCGGTGATCCTCGTCGCCGCGACGCTGGGAACGGTGATGCCGTTCCTGCTCAGGAACATGGGCATCGACCCGGCCGTCGCCCAGGGACCCTTCGTGACGACGCTGAACGACGTCATCGGGATCCTCGTGTATCTGGGACTCGCGACGCTGTTCATCGACAGACTGGTCTGACGACGGCCGCCGTGCCGGCGCCGCGGACGCGCCGCCACGACGCCCGGAAGTCAAAGCGCGGAAGGAGGAGCCGTGGCGCCCGTGACATCGCGGGGCGTCGTCCTCCGTACGTACACGATCGGCGAGACGAGCAAGGTCGTCGTATGCTATACTCGCGATTACGGTAAGGTGCGGTTGGTGGCGAAGGGTGCGAGGAAGGGTGGAAGCCGCTTCGGTGCCGCCCTGGAACCCATGATGGTCTCCGGGGTGGTTTTCTACCTGAAGGAGGGTCGGGACCTCCACCTGCTGTCGTCGGCCGATATAGAGCACGAGGAGGCACCTCTCAGACGGGACGCCGTGCGCATGGCGTACGGCTCAGTGCTCGTCGAGCTCGTGGACCGGCTGGTTCCCGAGCTGGAGCCGGTGCCGGGGCTCGAGGGAGCGCTCGAGGCCGGACTCTCGGCGGCGGCCTCCGCGCCGGAGGGCGACCTCGACGCGCTCATCTGGCGCTTCACCATGGCGCTGGCGCGCAGACTGGGCTACGAGCCCCAGACGGGGCGCTGCGTCGTCTGCGGCCGGGAGCCGGGGGACGCGCCGGGGTTCTCGCCGCTTCTGGGAGGCGCCGTCTGCGGCACCTGCCTCGGCGGCCGGCGGGCCGAGGGAGCCGCCCGGGGGAACGTCGCTGAGATCATGCTGCGGCTTTCCCGCGGTGAGCCCGTCCGGTCGGAAGGTCTCGCGGCTCCTCTCCGCGACGAGGTGACCGAGGTTCTCCTGTCATTCCTGGAATCCCATACGGACCGGAGGCTCAAACTCCGATCGCTCGGGTTCCTGGCGCAGCTTCGACGGATGGACCACAAGTCGAAGGGGACGAAGGGACAACCATGACACAGGGGCGCGGATTCCGCTTCCAGGACATCATTCTGAGCCTTCAGGACTACTGGGCCGACTACGGATGCGTCATCGTGCAGCCGTACAACTCCGAGGTCGGCGCCGGGACGTTCAACCCGGCGACGTTCCTGCGGAGTCTCGGGCCGGAGCCCTGGAGAGTGGCCTACGTGGAGCCGTCGAGGCGACCGAAGGACGGGCGATACGGGGAGAACCCGATCCGCATGCAGCAGTTCCTGCAGTATCAGGTCATCCTCAAGCCGGCGCCGGCCGACGTGCTCGACGTCTACTTCGGCAGCCTCGAGGCGATCGGCATTGAGCTGAAGCGCCACGACGTGCGGCTCGTCGAGGACGACTGGGAGTCGCCGACGCTCGGCGCCTCCGGGCTGGGTTGGGAGGTCTGGATCGACGGCATGGAGATCACGCAGTTCACCTACTTCCAGCAGGCCGGAAGCATAGATCTCGCAGTGATCCCGGCAGAGATCACGTACGGTCTCGGCCGCATCGCCACGTTCCTGCAGGGCGTCGATCGGTTCTTCGACCTCGAGTGGGCGCCAGGGGTATCGTTCGGCGAGCTTGAGCGTCAGTACGAGATCGAGTTCTCGAAGTTCAACTTCGAGGAGGCCGACATCGAGTTCCATCGCGAGCTCTTCGACCGCTTCGAGAAGGAGGCCGACAGGCTTCTCGAGAAGGGGATCCTCGCGCCGGCCTACGACTACGTTCTGAAGTGTTCCCACACGTTCAACATCCTCGACGCGCGCGGCGCCATCAGCGTCACGGAGCGGACCGGCTACATCGCCCGCGTGCGCCGGCTCGCCAGGAAGTCGGCGATCCTCTACATGAAGCAGCGGGAGGAGATGGGCTACCCGCTCCTGCCGCCGGAGGAACGTCCCGGGGACGGCGGCTCGGAGGGCGATGCAGGGGAGGGCGCCGCGGAAGGGAGGGCCGTCTGATGCCGAAGGACCTCCTGATTGAGATCGGGGTCGAGGAGATCCCCGCGTCGTACGTCCTTCCCGCGCTGAAGCAGTTCGAGGAGGCTCTTGCCGCCGAACTCGAGTCCGCGAGACTCTCGCACGGCGACATCGAGACGATGGCGACGCCGCGACGCTTCGCGGCGATCGTCCGGAGCATTGCCGATGCGCAGGAGACCGTCTCGAGGACGGTGACCGGCCCACCGGCCCGCATAGCGTTCGACGACGACGGGAAGCCCACCAAGGCCGCCACCGGCTTCGCGCGCTCGCAGGGTGTTGATGTCGACGCGCTCGAGGTGGTCGACGACTATGTTCGCGTCGATGTCGTGGACCAGGGGGGCGCTTCGTCCGAGGTCCTCCCCGGCCTTCTCGCGCGCGCCATCGAGGCGATGACGTTTCCCAAGACGATGCGGTGGGGGCCCGACGTCCGCTTCGCCCGGCCGATCCGCTGGCTCGTCGCGATGCTCGGAGGAGAGGTGCTCGAGTTCGAGTACGCGGGCTGCGCCGCCGGAGCCGAGACGCGGGGACTGCGGTTCCACGCGCCGGGACCGCACGCCCTGTCGGGAGCCGACGAGTACCGGGACGTGTTGGCGAGGGCGCACGTCGTGGTCGACCATCAGGAGAGACGCGCGTTCATCGCTGCCGAGGCCGCTCGCCTCGCCGCCGATGAGTGCGGCGGCCGCGTCGTGACCGACGAGGGGCTTCTCGACGAGGTCACCTTCCTGACCGAACGTCCGACGGTCTTCGCCGGACGCTTCGACGAGCGCTTCCTCGAGCTTCCGCGCCACGTCATCATCGCGGCGATGAAGGGCCACCAGCGCTACTTCGCCGTCGAGCGGGAGGACGGCACGCTTCTGCCGCGCTTCCTGTGTGTGGCGAACGCTCTGCCCGGGGCCATCGAGGGCATCCGGCAGGGGAACGAGCGCGTTCTCGTCTCGAGGCTCGACGACGCCGTCTTCTACTGGCGCGAGGACACGAGAACGCCGCTGGCCTCGAAGGTGGACCGTCTGAAGGACGTCGTCTGGCTCGAGGGCCTGGGGAGTCTCTACGAGAAGACCGAACGCATCGAATCGCTGGCGGGGCTCATCGCCGAACGGCTCGACGTCCGGGACCGCGAGCTCGTCCTCCGTGCCGCGCGTCTGTCGAAGGCCGACCTCGTGACCGAGATGGTCAAGGACGGCAAGGAGTTCACGGAGCTTCAGGGGTCGATGGGTCGGGAATATGCTCTTCAGTCCGGTGAACCGGAAGCCGTGGCGGACGCCATCGTCGAGCACTACATGCCTCGTTTTGCCGGAGACGCCTTGCCCGAGGGCCCCCCCGGCACCATCTTGGGTCTTGCGGACCGGATCGACTCGATCGTCGGCTGCTTCTCGGCCGGGCTCGTGCCGACCGGGTCCCAGGATCCGTATGCCCTCAGGCGGCAGGCCATCGGGTTCATCAGGATCGTAGGGGAGAAGGAACTCGAGCTCTCGATCGTCGAGATCGTCGAGAGAGCAGCGGAGCTCTTCGGCGTCGAGGGAGACGAGCGCCGCGAGCTCGTCTCCGCGGTCGTCGACTTCCTGCGCCAGCGCGCGCGCGTCGTCCTGATGGAGTCGGGTCACGACTACGACCTGGTCGACGCGGTGCTCGGCGCGTCGTTCGACGATTTCGTCGGCGTCCGTCCAAGGCTAGAGGCGCTCTCACACTTCCGGGAGGCGGAGGACTTCGCGCCGCTCGTCATCGGGGCCAGGCGCGTGACCAACATCCTGAAGGGTCGCGAGGATGCGCAGCACGATCCCGCCGCTCTCACGGAACCCGCGTCGGTCGCTCTCGAGGAGGCCCGCGTCGCGGCCTCAAACGCCGTCGACAGGGCGTTGGCCGAGGGTGACCACGACGCGGCGGTGCGGGAGCTTCTGAGACTGCGCAAACCGATCGACGCGTTCTTCGACGACGTGATGGTGATGGTCGATGACGAAAAGCTCCGTCGCGCCCGACTCGGTCTTCTCTCGGAAGTGCGGAAGCTCTTCCTGAGGATGGCCGATTTCGCGCAGGTTGTGTTGGAGGGTGAGAAGGAGGAGGGGAACTGACGGTGCGTCCGCTCGACGACAGACGAAGGACGGTTCTGTTCGCCGCGCTCGCGTGCCTGGCGGCAATCCTGATCGTGTCGGGAGGCGGCTGCGGAGGCGGCGGGACGGAGATGAAGGTCGTCCTGCTCGGGATCGACGGCATGGACTGGGATCTGGCCGACCCGCTCATGGAGGAGGGACGGCTTCCGAACCTCGAACGCGTTGTTCGAAGCGGGGCGCGCGCCGACCTGAGAACCATCGAGCCGCTCATCAAGTCCCCGATGATCTGGGCGACGATCGCTACCGGGAAGGGGCCGCGTAAGCACGGCATCAGCGACTTCGTCGAGGACGGTGAGGAAGCGCCTCTCTTCAACTCGTTCGGCTGGAGAGCGCGGCCGATCTGGGACATTCTCGGGGGCAGTGGACGGCGTGTCGCCGTGCTGAACTGGATGGTCACCTGGCCAGCCCGCGAGACGAACGGGTACTGGATCTCCGACCGCGTACCGTTCACTCCCGAGGACGGGTTCGGCGAACTTGAGGACGTAACCTATCCGCCGGAGCTTATCGACCGCATCGGCCATCTCAGGAAGCCATCGAGCGAGACCACGGACGACGAGATCGCGCCCTTCCTGAACGGCGACCTGTGGCGCGAGTCTCCGCCGCCCGATATCGCCGGAGGCGTCGAGTCGTTCCGTACAACGTACGCCAACGACCAGTCGGTCAGGAACATCGCCCTTCACCTGCTGGAGACCGAGGACGACCTCGACTTCTTCGCCGTCTACCTGAACGGTCTCGATCTCTGCTGCCACAGGTACTGGGGGCAGATGGATCCCTCTTCGCTCTCCGGGCAGCTGACACAGGAATCGATCGCGACGTTCGGCGACGTCATCCCACGCTACTATGAACACGTCGACGAATTCGTCGGCGAGGTGCTTGACCGCATCGACGAGAACACGACGCTCATCATCTGCTCCGACCACGGGTTCCGCGGCCCGCATCACTCCGACCACGGGCTGCGTTTCGGCATCTGGATGCATGGTCCGCTCGGCGTGTTCGCCGCCATGGGCCCCGGCATACACGAGGACGCGGACATCGGTGAGGCGAGCGTGTTCGACGTGACGCCGACGCTGCTTGCGCTCTACGGGATGCCCGTCGGGCGCGACATGGACGGGTTCGTCCTCGAGAGCGTGATCGATGAGGAGCGGCTCGAGGTCGCCCCCGTCACCTACATCGACACATACGAGGTCGACTCGCGGTTCACGGGCGACCTGTCGGAAGGACTGGAGTCGGCGGTCGATGAGGAGATCAAGGAGCGGCTCAGGTCGCTCGGCTACATCGAGTAGCGCGCGGACCGTGCGCGACGAGACCGACCGCGGCGGGCGTCTCCCCGCGGCCGGGGTAGGAGGCATGCAGTGACGACGACATCGAGAACTCTTCGTCTTGTTCTTCTCGTCGTTCTTCTGTCGGGACTGCTCGTGACATCATGCGGCCGAGAGGAGACCGGCGGGGTCTCGCGCCGGGTGATGATCGTCGGGATCGACGGACTCGAGTGGGACGTCATGGCGCCCCTCCTGGAGCAGGGTCGGCTGCCGACGTTCGCGCGGCTCATCCGCGAGGGTACGTGGGGCGAACTCATCTCCCTCGAGGTCCTCGAGTCGCCCGTTATCTGGACCAGCATCGCGACCGGTAAGACGCCCGAGAAGCATGGGATCACGGGCTTCGCGAAGCGCGGCCGGGCCGGACGGAACGTGCCGATGACATCGAATGTGCGTCGGGTGGACGCCGTCTGGGACATCCTCGGGGACCGCGGGATGACCGTCGGGATCGTCGGATGGCTGGCAACGTGGCCGGCGACCCCGGTCAACGGTTACATGGTGACGAGTCATTTCAACTACGGTTCGGACAGCGAGGGGCATCTCCCCGAAGACGCAACCTACCCGGCCGGGCTCGCTGACTCGCTCCGCCCCTTCCTGCTCAGGCAGCAGGATATCCCCGACGGCAGCGCCGCCGCGTTCGTGCGCGGAGACGTTCCCGAGACCGAAGCAGCGCGTGGCCGGTTCGACGCGCTCAAGGTCTCGCTCGCATCCGACGAGACGACCCGGCAGGCCGCGCTCCATCTGGGCACGGACCTCCCGACCGACTTCACCGCCGTCTACTTTCGGGGCGTCGATGGCCCCAGCCACTTCTTCTGGGTCGATATGCTCCCCGATTCCGGTCCCGACGTGCCCCCCGAGGAGGTCGAGGCCTTCGGCGACGTCGTTCCCCTGTACTACGAGTACATGGACGGCGTTCTCGCCGAGATGCTCCGTCTCGCGGACGACGAGACGACGGTCATCGTCACGTCCGACCACGGACACTCCGGCCCGAAGCCCAGGGGAGATGATTACGCGTGGGGTATCGCGATGCACGATCGGACCGGGTTCATCTGTCTGTGGGGCAAGGACGTGGTCTCCGGCGGACAGTTGGCCGACCCGTCGGTGCTCGACGTGACGCCGACGGTGCTCGCCCTCTACGGCCTGCCGGTGGCGGAGGACATGGACGGAAGGGTGCTCGAGGAAGCGCTCGAACCGGCGTATCTTGAGAGCCATCCCGTCACCACCGTTGATACCTACGAGACGGGTGATCGGGCGGCGGGGGAGGAACCGATCGAGTCGTCCGTCGACGAGGAGATACGTGAGCGGCTGAGGTCGCTCGGGTACATCGAGTGATGAAAAAGGGGCCTGCGGAGGAAGAGGGGCGACCCACATGAGATGTTGCGCCGGACACAGACTCATCGTCCTGCTCGCGGCGGTTCTTGTCGTCGCCGGGTGCGGCGGGGGCGAGGGCGACGCCGAGCGGACAGAGACCGCCTCGCTCGATTCGCCTATCCTGCTGCTCGGCATCGACGGCGCCGAGTGGAGCGTGCTCGAGCCGCTGCTCGAGGCGGGAGAGCTCCCGAATCTCAGCCGTCTCATCGAGAACGGCGCGTCGGGCGAGCTCCGGTCGCTCGAACCGCGCCGCCGTTCGCCCGTGATCTGGGCCACGATCGCGACGGGGAAGCCGCCGGAGGAGCACGGCGTCGCCGGGTTCCTCAGCGGGAGCAAGGGCAGCCGGGACATCAGCGCGACGCCGCTCTCGAGCAACATGTGGGAGGCGCCGGCCTTCTGGGACGTCTACGGGGACGCCGGTTTCTCGGTCGGCGTGGTCGGGTGGCTCGTGACGTGGCCGGCTTGGGAGGTCAACGGCTTCATGGTCTCCCAGCACGTACAGTACCTCGAGCGGTTCGGCACCGACGACCCCGAGCGCTCGGTCGTCTATCCGCACGAGCACAGCGGGAGGATCGCGCCGCTCGTGAGGACACCCCCCGCCATCACAGACGAGGAGATGGCCCGCTTCGTGAACCTCGACAGCGAACTCGGGATGGAGGCGCTGGAGGGGAACAACAGCCAGATCCTCAGGCGGGCCCTCTCGGGCGACGAGACGGCGGTCGGCGTGACGCTTGAGCTTCTCCAGGACGACTCGCTGCCGGACCTGATGTGCGTCTATCTGCGCGGGGTCGATGAGGTCTGTCACGGCTTCTGGATCTACATGGACCCCGGCACCAGGCCAGAGAGAGATCCGGAGGACGATCGCTCGCTGTGGCTCGACAGGCAGGCCGAGGCGCTGAGCGGACTGATCGCCGAGTACTACCGATACGCCGACGAGCAGGTCGGCAGGATCCTGTCGCGCTTCCCGGACGACACGACCGTCGTCGTGTGCTCCGATCACGGCTTCCGGGGACCCGGGGACTTCGGCGAGCACAGGCCGTGGATGGGCGAGGATCAGCACGCCCTCGACGGTGTCGTCATTCTGAACGGGCCGGGCATCGAGCCGGGCACTCGGATCAGCAACGCGACCGTCTACGACATCGCGCCCACAGTGCTGGCTCTCGGCGGGCTGCCGGTGGCACGTGACATGCAGGGCCGCGTCCTCACCGAGGCCTTCGCAGCGTCCTTCGTGGAGTCGAATCCGGTCGCGTACGTCGAGTCATACGAGGACGTGAGGACGTTCGGGGATGCTTCCGAACCGATCGAGTCGCCCGTCGACGACGAGGTGCGCGAGCGGCTGAGGTCGCTCGGTTACATAGAGTAGGGAGGACCATGCGCCTGCCCGCCGTCAGAACAGTGCTCGCGTTCACAGCGCTCGCAGGGCTCGTGGTGCTGGCGGGCTGCGGCGGAGACGCGAGGCTGAGCGGCGCATCGCGGGAAGGTCCGCTGGTCGTTATCGGCGTGGACGGAGCGGAGTGGAGCGTGCTCGAACCGCTTCTCGAGGCCGGCGCGCTTCCGACATTCTCTCGGCTCGTCGAGACAGGCGCCTCGGGCCGACTGCGCTCGTTCGACCCACGCGAGGCGTCGCCCGTCATCTGGACCACAATCGCGACGGGAATTGCTCCCGAGGACCACGGGATCACACACTACCTCACCAGCGCCGAGTGGAGGGCGGGAGCATTCTGGGACATCTGCGGGGATGCGGGACAGACCGTGGGAGTGGTCGCCTGGCTGGTAACTTCTCCCGCCTGGCCCGTCAACGGCTTCATGGTCTCCGAGGCCGTCAGGAACCCTCGACAGCTCGTCCAGTCGGGTGCCGAGGTCTATCCGCCGGGAATCCTGGAGCTCGTGGCAGCGCATGCCAGACCGCCGGATTCGGCCACCGTCGCCGAGATGAGCCGCTTCGTGAACACCTCCGGCGAACTCGGGCTTGAGAGCCTCGAGGGCAGCAACGGGCACATTCTGAGCAGGGCGCTGTCAGGTGACGAGACGGCGGTCGACGTGACTCTGGCCCTCTTGAGTTCGGAGGGGATTCCGGATCTCACGTGCGTCTATCTCAGGGGCGTCGACGAGGTCTGCCACGCGTTCTGGTTGTACATGGACGCAGAATCCAGGCCCGCATTCAGTCAGGAGAGCGAACGGTCGGAGAGCCTCGTCCGGTACGCCGAGGCGTTCGGCGGACTCGTCGAGGAGTACTACCGTTACACCGACGAGAAGATCGCGCGCATTCTCGAACGTTACCCGGACGACACGACAGTGCTCATCTGCTCCGATCACGGATTCAGGGGGCCCGGCGACTTCGGCGACGGACCGAAACGCATGCTCCTTCAGCAGCATGGCCTCGAGGGAGTCGTGATTCTGAACGGACCGGGCATTGCCCCAGGCTCGACGATCGAGGGAGCGACCGTCTACGATATCGCTCCCACCGTTCTGCAGCTCGCGGGAAGGCCTGTCGGCCGGGACATGTCTGGTCGCGTGCTTGTCGAGGCGTTCGAGAACGTGCCTGAGATCGGCTTCGTCGAGTCGCATGAAGGAGGACGTTCTTCTCGAGAGGGACCGGTCGTTGTCGACGATGCGACCAGAGAGCAGGTGCGCGAGCGGCTGAGGTCGCTCGGTTACATAGAGTGAGCTGATCTGTCTCACAGGATCTGAAGAGGAATGCCGATGAGATTTGAACGCATCACCATCGTCCTTATCATCGTCCTGGCCGTCGCCGCCGCCGTGGTGTGGTTCAGACCCGGAGGGACCGGCCCGGCTGAGGAGCGCGAACGCGACGCCGCGGGACCGGGCGACGTGCGGCTCGTGATCCTCGGTGTCGAGGGATTCGAGATCGACATCGTGGAGCGTCTCGTCGCCGACGGAAGGCTCCCGCACATCGGGAACATCATGGATCAGGGCGCCGTGCAGACCTTCGCGAATCTCGGCAAGGACACGGACCCGCGTGTCTCATGGACGAGCGTCGCAACAGGTATGACCCCCGAGAACCACGGCTTCGGCGTTCCAAGCATTACCCGCCGCGAGCAGCAGGTCGAGCCCCAGCCCGTGCCGACAAACCGCACCGCGGAGACGCTCTGGACGATCGCAGACTCGAAAGGGCTTCGTGTCTGCGTGGCCGGCTGGCCGGGGACCTGGCCTGCGGAGGAGATCGACGGCCTCATGGTGGGCCCCTACGAACAGTATGTGCTCGAGCGAGCTCACGGCGGGGACTACGCCGCGGGTGTCCACCCCCCCGAGCGGCTCGAGTTCGTGGACGATCTTGTGTTCGGACCGGATGCCGTCGAACGGAAGGACCTGCTGGGATTCATCGACGCGGATTCGAGACTCGGTCCTGAGGCGCTGGTCGGGCAGAACTACAAGAGCCTCGCCAAGGCGTACGCCGGTGACAGGAGTACGCTCGACGTGGCGCTCAACGGACTGCGCGCGGTCGATGCCGACGTGGTCTGCGTGTATCTCGAGGGGCTGAATACCGTGTCCCAGAGGTTCTGGCACTACATGGACCCGGAGCCCTTCGAACGGATCGATGTGCGGCCGGATGATGAGGAGTTCTTCGCCGGGCAGATCGAGGCGCTCGGCGGCACGATAGACGAGTACTACGAGTTCGTCGACACGCTTCTTGCCGAGCTGATCGATGAGTGCGGCGAGGAGGCGACCATAGCGATCGTCTCCGATCACGGATACGCCGGTATCGAGTTCGATGCTCACGACAGACCAAAGGTCGGACAGCACATGCACAGCGAAGAGGGTTGCTGGATGGCCTCGGGCCCGCTCCTTGCGCCGGACGTCCGGATCCGGGAGGGCTCGATCACCGACTTCGCGCCGACCGTGCTGGCGGCCGCCGGCATCGAGACCGGGATCGACTTCGACGGTGAGGCGCTGTCGCGCGCGCTCAGGTAGACGGGGGTTTCTGACGATGCGAGAGTGTGGAGGTTGTGCGAGGGATGTGTCGCTTCGTCTGGCGGCTCTGATGCTGGCGGGCATTCTGATGCTTGCCGGCTGCGGCGGCGATGAGGCACACGACGAGGTCGCGAAGTGGTCTCCTCCGCGCGTCGTTCTGATCGGTGTCGACGGTCTCGATTGGGACCGCGTGGACGCGATGATCTCAGAGGGACGTCTGCCGAACATCGCCCGGCTCAGAGACCGGGGTTCGTCGGGTGTTCTCCGCTCGATCCCTCCGTTTCTCTCGCCGAGCGTCTGGACCAGCATGGCCACGGGGAAGTCCCAGGAGAAACACGGGATCTCGGGATTCCTCGTCGGGCAGGGCAGGACGAAGGACGCGACGCCGACGAGCGGGAACATGCGTCGGGTCCGCGCGTTCTGGGAGGTCCTCTCGGCCGCAGACCTGTCGGTCGGCGTCGTAGCGTGGCTCGTCACGTGGCCCGCCGAGCCGGTCAACGGCTACATGGTCTCGCCGAACATCAACCGCCTCCTGAGCTGGAGGAGCCAGGCGAAGAACCCGGCCGAGGCCGACGAACGCCTGGCGATGGCGGTCTACCCGCCCGAGTATACCGAGACGGTGGTCGACTGCAGAGTAACGGCCGACGACGTGCCGCAGGAACTCCTGCACGGGCTTCTTGAGACGACTGAGCACCTTGACGACCCCGATGTCGCGCTCGACTACAGGAACCTCGCAGCGACCCTGGCCAACGATCTGACGGTTCTGGCGATCGCCGACAGTCTCGCGGAGCTCCAGCCGACCTCCGTCCGCGCGCTCTATCTGAGGGGCCTCGATGTCAACTGCCACGCCATGTGGAAGTACATGGACCCGTCGAGCTGGCGGGGCGACGTACCTCCGAAGATGGAACGGACGTTCTCGAGCGTCATCGAGCGGTACCACGTCCTGGCCGATTCGATGGTCGGAGCCGTCGTCGAGTCGGCGGGGGAGGACGCGCTCTTCATCCTCTGTTCGGACCACGGTTTCGCGGGTCATCGCGGGTATGACGGGTTCGAGGGCGACGTCGCCATAGGCATCGACATGCACAGGGAGGACGGCCTCCTGGTCATGGCGGGACCCGGCATCCGCCGCGGCGAGACGATCTCCGGCGCAAGCGTGCTCGACATCACGCCGACGCTCCTCACCGCCGTCGGTCTCCCGGCAGCGCGCGACATGGACGGACGCGTGCTCGTTGAGGCTTTCGACCAGGATTTCCTCGCGCGACATCCCGTGTCCTTGATCGACTCCTACGAAACGGGAGACAGAGCAACGGGCGAGGAGCCTATCGAGTCGCCCGTGGATGACGAGATCAGAGAGCGGCTCCGCTCCCTTGGGTACATCGAGTGACGCCCCCATGATGCCTATCTTCGTTCCTGTGTCCGCACGGGACGGGCGTTGACCGAGGATGAGGCGGGGAACTCCTCCGGAGGAACATGCCGACCAGGAGAACGAAGAAGTCGAAGAAGGCGGCGGGACAGAGACCGTCCGACGAGAGGGCCAGGCACATCTGGACCGACAGACCGTGGTTCTGGCCGGTCGTAGTAGCAGCGGTCGCGCTCGTCCTCCGCGTGGTCTACGTTCTTCAGGTTGTCGACACGCCCTTCTTTCAGACGCTCGGACTCGACGCGAAGTTCTACGACCGCACTGCGTGGTCCATGTTGAACGGCGAGGGCGTGGAGGGGGCCTACTTCATGTCCCCGCTCTACTCCTGGTTCCTCGCAGGCCTCTACCGGCTCTTCGGTCGTGATCTGCTCATCGTCCGGCTGGTGCAGTCGGTAGTCGGCGCCGGCTCGGCCGTGCTGACCTACCGGCTCGCCGACCGGATCTTCGATCGGCGGGTCGCCCTGCTCTCAGGCTTCATTGCGGCATCGTACGGCGCGTTCATCTTCTACGACGGCTCCGTTCTGATGACGCCGCTCCTCGTCTTTCTCAGCCTGCTCGCCCTGTATCTCCTGGTCGAGGGGGCCGTCCGCCGGCACCCGCTCCTCATTCTCTTCTCGGGCGCGGCGATCGGTCTGGCTGCGATAGGGCGGGCCTCGGCGCTGGTCTTCACGCCCGTCGCGGCGCTGTGGCTGCTCTTCTCGCCTCCCCGGCAAGAGGAGACGGAAGGTCGGGTGGTAAGACCACTGCGGCGTCCGCTCCACCTTGCTCTCCTGCTGATCGCCGGCGTGGCCATCGTCGTTGCGCCGGTCACGATCCGGAACGTCGTCGCGTCGGGCGACCCGGTACTCATCACATCGAACGGCGGGTTGAACTTCTACATCGGCAACAGCGAGATCGCAACGGGCGGGTACGAGAAGCCGGCGGGACTGGACATCGTCTCCGACCCCGACGGAGAGCTCATCGCGGAGGCCGATGCGGGGCGCGACCTGTCGCCGTCGGAGGTGTCGTCATACTGGTATGCCCGGGCGCGTCGGTACATCGCTGAGAATCCTGGAGCGTGGGCATCGCTCCTCACCAGGAAGCTGGCGTTCGTGATGAGCTCCTACGAGCTCCCGCAGCTCGAGAACTACTACTTCCAGCGACGGTACTCTCAGCTTCTGTCGACGCCTCTGCCCGGATTCGCGGTCGTCGCGCCGCTGGGGCTCGTCGGGCTCGTGCTGGCCTGGAAGCGGCGCCGGGCGCGTATCCTGCTCTACTTCTTCGCGGTGTACATCCTGACGATCGTCGCCTTCTTCGTCGTCTCGCGGTATCGGTTGCCTGCCGTGCCGGCCCTCATCATCGGTGCTGCCTACGCCGTCGTGTATTTCGTCGAGAGGGCGCGCGAGCTCCGGTGGAGGAGTATGGTCGTTCCGGTGCTCGCAGTGCTCGCGCTCGCCGTTGTCGTCAACGCGAACCTCTACGGAATCGACCGAAACAGGGGATTCGCCCAGTCGCATTACAGGCTGGGCATCATCTACGGCGAGCAGGGGGAGACCGAGAGAGCCATCAGAGAGTACGAGCAGGCGATCTCCATCGATCCGGCGTACGCGAAGAGCTATCTTAACCTCGGTGCGCTGCTCGCTGAGCAGGGTGAGAACGAGCAGGCCGCGGACGTCTTCCGGAGAGCGATCCGCCTGGACCCCGAGTACGCCGACGCCCGAATCAACCTGGCGATCATCCTGGAGCGCCGGGGCATGTACGACGAGGCGCTCGCGCAGATCGACACCGTGCTGACACACGATCCGGGAAGCGCCCGCGCCCTCAAGGAGCGGGGCATCGCCCTCTACCGCACCGGCAGAAGAGATGAGGCCAGGGAGACCTTCGAGCGGGCACTCGCCGCCGACGCCACGGGCCGCGAGGGACCGGAGATCCGGTTCTATCTGGGTGTGCTCCAGGGAAGGGGAGGCGAGCTCTCCCCACAGGCCGTCGAGCTCATGCAGGAAGCCGAGGCGCTCGTTCAGGTCGGGCGCATCCAGGATGCGCTCGCCCGACTCGAGGAGGCGGCTGAGGCAGCTCCGAACTCCGGGGAGCCGCTCCGGCGGATGGCGTCGATCAAGCACGGCATGGGCCTCGTTGAGGAAGCGACGCAGCTGGTCGAGCGGGCTCTGAGGGTCGATCCCGCGACGCCGCACGCCCACTTCCTTCTCGGCGTGCTCCTCAACGAACAGATGGAGCATGACCGGGCCGTCGTCGCTTACGAGGCTGAGATCCGCCTGAACGAGGACTTCGCCCCCCCGCACCTCAACCTGGGGCTCACCTACCAGTACCACCTCGGGAATCCCAACAAGGCCCTCTACCACTACAGACGCTATCTCGAGCTCGGCGGGGCGCGCCGAGCCGAGGTCGAGCAGCTCATCTCCTCACTCAACCTCGAGCCGTCGCGTCGGTAGCGCGCGCCGGCAGTTCCTGATTGACCGTTCATCCCACGGATGGTCACATTCCGGCCGGAACTGCGAGAGCGCTTGATTGTTGACAGACTCTCTTCCCGGTGGTATACTACCCATTGAGTCGGGAAATAGCGAAGACGCCCCGCGTCGACGACCCCCTGCCCCGCGCGAGCCCTGGCGGACTTGCGAACGGGAGAGTATACCCATCCGAGATTCCGTCGTCCAACACGAGTGAATCATCAGTTCCTGGGATTGTGCGACTTCGATAGAACTACTCACTCGTCATGATCACCCCGGCCGGCGGTCGGGTGGTCGCCAAGACGCCCGGCGTCGGGTGGAGTGAGAAGCAGAAACCAAGAACCAAGAACCAAGAACGAAGCACCGCGAACGATGAGCTGGATCACCTTCACCTTGAGGGGGGACAGACCGAATGAAGAACACACCTCTGGTTCTGCTGGCAGCCGGCATGATGCTGCTCGCGGCCGTGAGTGGGGCCTTCGCGAAGGACCTCGACACGGACCTCGTCAGCCGCGTGCCCAATCCGAGCCGTTTGAGCTCGGCGTCAGCTGTTGAGACTCGGGGTGCCAGGCTCGACACGCTGTGGATCTTCGACGCGGACTTCTCGGACCTCACCGGCGACAATGCCGGCTGGACGGCGTTCGACCGCAGCGGCACGCTCGGGCAGGAGAACTACTGGCACCACGACACGATCCGCATCAACGGCTTCACCCATCTGGGCGACAGCACGTGGTGGTGCGGTACGGAGAACCCGTGCTGGCGTCAGCCGCGCGGGTACGGCAACGACTGGATCCAGATCCTCGAGCGCGAGTTCACCGAGATGGCCACGGCCACCGGTGGCGTGACGCTCGAGTGGGACCAGCGTATCGCCATGGAGCACGACTACGACTACGGGTACGTCGATGTCTCCGATGACGGCGGCGCGACCTGGACGAACCTGTACTGGGTCTCGAACCCGGGCTTCAGCGGGAAGCCGGGTTCGTCGAAGGACTGGGACGACCCGACGTACGGTCACGTGACGCTCGATCTCACGTCCTACGCGGGTTCGACCATCGACCTTCGCTTCCGCTTCGAGTCGGACGTTGCGTACTCGTCGCAGGATCAGTTCAACAACCCGCCGCAGGAGTCGGTGAAGGACGGCGCCTGGCAGCTCGACAACATCACGATCACCGATGACACCGGCGTCATCTTCCTTGACGACGCCGAGTCGGGCAACATGGGCTGGGTGCACGACGACCTGCCGACGACCGGTCAGACCGGCGTGACGTTCTGGCGCGGCCTCTACGGCACGGACTTCGTCACGGGCCGCGGCTTCACGTGTGAGAGCCGCACGGGCTGGATGTACGCCGCGGTCGATCCGTTCACAGGCACGATGGTGGACGGTCAGTACTCGTGGCTCATGAGCCCGCCGATCGACGTCAGCGGCGCGGCGAAGCTCGTCGGTGAGTGGGATCAGTGGATCGACTTCCCGCGGCCGGCGAACGACATCTTCAACCTCTACCTTGCCTCGAACGACCTGCAGGCATGCGTGACCGATCCCTCCGGCTTCGTGGATGAGGATCCCGGCTGGTGGTACGGCGGCCCGTTCTGGGGCACCTGGGTCGACGACTGGGATGCCTTTGCAGGCAACGATTGGCTGGCTGTCCTGTGGGCGCAGCAGAACGACGAAGCGCCGCTGGATCAGCACCGCGCCGGTCTGTTCCTTGCCAGGCAGCGTGTTGGTATCCCGTCCGGTGATGCAGGCACCGTGTTCGAGCGCGACACCTGGAACAGCTTCAACGACTGGTTCGTTGAGGATCTGTCGGACGCGCTCCTCGACACCGGCCGCATCAACATCAAGGACGACGACGACATCGCCACGGCGTACGTCGTCGCCACGAACGACGGCGGCACGACGTGGGAGTCCTACTCCTGCCGTCGCGAGGACCCGGCGAGCAACTGGTGGTTCACCCCGCCGCCCGCGAACCAGATGACACAGGGCAGCGAGATCTTCTACTACTACGAGGCCACCGACGGCATCGGCAATACGGCTCGCTATCCCAGCGACGCTCCGGACCGCGTGTTCGAGATGACGATCCTTCCGGTCGAGGGCTCGGTCGCGAACCCGGGCATGCTGCTCGTCGACAAGCACGGGCGCGCCACGCCGGGTGAGAGCCGCTACGAGGACATCTACCACACCTCGGAGTACTACTATCGAGAGATGCTGGAGATCCTCGGGTACGAGTACGACACGTACGACGTGGAGGTCCCCTCGGGCAGCACGGATCAGTCCGACGGTCCCGACACGGCGGGCATGAAGTACTACAACACCCAGATCTGGTTCACGAACGAGTTTGACTCGTACACGATCAAGAAGCCGGACCAGGTCAATCTGATCTCCTGGCTGAACGAGTCCGGCGGTGGAGCGGAGCGCAACCTGCTCATCACCGGTAACGACGTCGGCAAGGAGCTGATGGGAACCGCTGTCGAGACGCTCTCGTTCTACGAGACGTGGCTTGCGTCCGATTACGTCGACAACTCGATCGGCGTCGTGACGGTCGACAGTGTGCCTGGACTCCAGGACCACGCCGGCGACTTCACGTTCATGGACTACGACGACGGCGAGTGCATCGTCCGGGGCGGCTGCCCGACGCTGAACTACTTCGACGTCCTTCAGCCGTTCTCCGGCATCACCGGGACCGAGATCGTGGCCGACTACATCAAGACCGATGCGTCGACCCGTCCGGCCGGTGTCGCCTACACCCATCAGACGCTCGGTTACCAGACCGTCAATCTGGGCTTCGGTATGGAGTTCATGATGGACGGCTACGAGGCGAACGGGTACTACACGACCGGCATCGCCGACCGCGCG
>WJMD01000073.1 GCA_014728125.1 Candidatus Effluviviaceae Genus V sp. | reverse complement strand
GATGACCAGAAGCCCGATGAGTCCGCCGATCACCGAGGCGGGCAGCAGGAGCTTCTGGGTCCAGCGGACCTTGGTACGGATAGCCTGCCCGATGAGAAGGAGCAGGCTCAGTGCACAGAAGGAGAGAACGATGCGGTCGATTGTCTGACTCCGTGATGGTTGAAGCGGGTTGCTGTCATCATGCCGGCTTCCAGGGGCGTGATCTCACCGAGCTCTCACTGCTAGTCCTTCTGGTTCACAAGGTCTCGTTGTGGGGCGGACGAGAGTGCTGTTCGCGTTTCCCTCGTGACCGGATGCTGCACCGATAGTGACGAGGGTCAGCAGATGGTACAGTCACAAGACCGTTGCATCCAGTGCCTTCTTCCGCTGACCTGACTCCCCGGAACGCGTCCGGTTTGAGATGCAGCCTCCCGAACTCAGATCACTCAGCTGCGGCCCCCTCCACCGGGATCACCTCCGTGACCGCGCCTTCCGTGCTGAACATCGAGCCGCGGTTCAGCAGGACCACGGCTACAGCAGTTACGACCAGCAGATACGTATCGTACGGCTGCGCGTCCGGCCAGAGGGGGTTTATGAGCTGAAAATGGAACAGTGCGGCGAGCAGAATGCTGCCCGCAGAGGCATTGAAGAGCGCCGTCATGAGAACGCTGATGGCCACCGTGCCGACGAAGAACGGGGCGAACGACCAGGTGCTCTGCTGCGTTCCGCTGAGCAGAAACGCGGGCAGATGCCAGAAGCCCCAGACCACGCCGAGAATCAGAGCGGCCCAGATCGGCGCGAGTCTCCGCTGCAGCAGAGGCAGCGCCAGCCCCCGCCAGCCGAACTCCTCCACGGGCCCCTTGATCACGACGAGTCCCAGAAGAGCCGCAAGCGACTGCCAGGACGAGAACCGCGGCATCGCGGCCACGAGATCACCCTTGAGTACTGCGCCGATAAAGAAGACCAGAGGGAGCCCCACGACCAGCAAGGCCCACCATGCTGGTGAGCTGCGCCAGAGCCGGAGGCGACTCAGATACCGGCGCAGGCCCTTCAGCCCGCCGTGGCGTGCGACGACGGGGAAGGACGCGATCGCCGGCGCATAGACAGCAAGATAGAAGAGCGGATGCTGACCTGTCATCTGCCCGAACGTCCTGGTCATCTGTTCCGGCAGGAGGATGTAGGAACCAAGTACTACCCACACCAGGCCGAAGGTCACGAGCAGGAACGGAACCAGCGAGATCGTCGGGACCTGTCTCCTGCTGTCGGAAGTTGTGTCCTTCATTGGGCCGATCCCTCTCCCGGATGAAGCGTCGCCACCCCCATCCGCCATGCACATCCGAATGCTGCATGACCCTTGCGGAGGGCCACCGCATTCATCTGCGACAAGGGAGTCAAGAGAACCAGATGAGAACACGGTCGCTCCGGCACCCGAACCGACGCCTCTGCCGGGCGTCCCATCGAGCGTAACGCCCTTCACGAGCAGCCGGACCGCGACCTTCAGAATCTGATGTCCGACAGCCTGCTGCGGAGTCTCTCGATCTCGCGCTCCATCTGGTCCAGGACCTCGCCGATCTTGCTGAAGTCGAGCATCGAGATGCCCTGCATTCGGGCGCGGAAGAGAACGTGCGGCTCCGAGGACGCGAGCCTCCGCTCGAGCGCGACCGTCTGCATGATGTCGAGGGCGCCGAAGACCGCGTCCGGCACGCGGGGTATTCGGTTCTCCCCGGCGTGCCTCTCACCGCTGACCGCGACGGCGAGCGTAATGTCGCACCGTCCGCTGACGTGATCATAGGGGACCTGGTTCACGAGGTCTCCGTCAACAAGAACCCTTCCGCCGGTGGAGACCGGCGTGAACACGCCAGGGATGGCCATGCTCGCTCGCACGGCGGTCGCTACGCCCCCTTCCTCCATTACCACCTCTTCGGCCGTCCAGAAGTCGGTCGCGACGACAACGAGCGGCACTTCCAGACTCTTGAACGTAACGCCCTCGATCGGTTCGAGCGCGGAAGCAAGGAAACGGTCTATGCTGATGAGCCCGCCGCGCCTGCGCTCAGGGATGAAGACCCTCAGCCACTTGAGGAGTGAAGGGAGCTTCTTCATCACGTCCTTCAGCGCGTCGCCACGCTGGACGGAGTACTCCTCCGCCAGTTCCCGTATCCCACGTCCGGAGATTCCCGAGGCATAGAGAGCGCCGATGACCGCACCGATACTGCTGCCCGCTATGACACTCGGTCGTAGCTCCAGTTCATCAAGCAGCTCGAGCACCCGGATGTGCCCAAAACCCAACACTCCGCCGCCCCCCAGAGCCACTCCAAGACGCTTCTTCACGATGTTCCCCCGTTTCACGCAGCAGAGGCCGCGGTCTCCCCGGCGTTTGCCGGGGCCTGTTCCGGCGTCGCTCGCTCAGAGTGTCGCCGGTCTGTTCCGCCTTGACAAGCTCGTTTCAACCGCGTATCATACGAACGTATGATACAAGTCAAACGTTCGATTCTTCGACAGGCGGATGACAGCATGAACCAATCGCGCACTCGCTCAGCCATTCTCGATGCCGCCCGGAAGCTCTTTGCCCGCCACGGCTACAAGGGCGCCTCCGTGCGCTCTATCACGGGACTTGCGGGCGCCAACCTCGGGGCGGTCGCATACCACTTCGGCTCGAAACACGACCTCTTCGAGGCCGTGACGGCCACTGTCGCGCGCGCGGCGAGGGAGAGGGTCGTCGCCGCAGCCGAGACCTCGGGAACTCCTCTTCGGAGAATCGAGGCGGTCGTTCGCGCCTTCTTCGAGCACCTCTCCGATAACCCGGGCGTGCCGCAGCTCGTGATTCACACGATCGTCTCCGGTGGACCAGTCCCCGAGACCGCCCACGACATGATGGGCGACAATCTGCGGACGCTGGCTCAACTCATCGCCGAGGGCCAGGCAGACGGCTCGATCCGCGCCGGGGACCCTGAGCTCATGGCATTGAGCGTCGCCTCCCAGCCGCTCTGGCTGGTGCTGGCGCGTGACCTTCTGCGGGAGGGAGTGGCGGTGGATCAGGAGGATGCGGCGACGCGTGCGGAACTCGTGGAGAGCGTCGTCGCCTTTGTCAGGGCCGGACTGTCCTCTGATCGCCGAACGGACAGTGACGGTCGCCACGGCGGAACCCGCCCGGAACCGGGTAGCGGACGGTGACGGTCGGCACTGGTGGGGGCACGCAACTCGGAGATCGTCGCCGGCGTCGAGCTGGCGCGCACAACTGGAGAACTGACGCCCGCGTGGCTGGAAGAGAACCTGGGGAGTCTGCGATGAAGAAGAGACGACGAATCGTCATGGTCGTCGCGGCCGCTGCCGCCGTCGGACTGGTCCTGTGGCTCACCGTGTTCCGTGACGACGCGAACCGCGACGAGCTGGCCGCCTCGGGTACCGTCGAGGCCACCGAGGCCCGTCTGGGGTTCCAGGCCACCGGTCGCGTGGACTCGATAACGGTCCGCGAAGGCGACCGCGTCGGCGTCGGCGACAAGCTGGCCTCTCTGGACCGGACGCAGGCGCTGGCCCACCTCGACCAGGCGCGGGCTCAGGTCGAGGCCGCGCGCTCGGCGCTCGACGAGCTTGAGCGAGGGCCCAGACCGGAGGAGGTGGCGCAGGCGCGTGCCGCGCGGGACGTGACGGAGCAGCAACTCACCGACGCCCGACGCAACCTCGAGCGCACGACGAACCTCTTCGAGGGAGGCGCCGTGAGCGAGGAGCAGTACGAGAAGGCCCAGGTGGCATTCGACATCTCGCAGAGCAGACACGAGCAGGCAGAAGCGCAGCTCAAACTCGTTGAGGACGGGCCGCGAAGTGAGCGCATCGAGGCGCAGCGGGCGCAACTGCGGCAGGCCGAGGCCGGCCTCCGCGTCGCCCAAGCCACGATCGCCAACATGCGGGTCGTCGCGCCGATCGACGGCATCGTCACCGTCCGCCATCGCGAGCCCGGCGAGACCGTCCCGGCCGGGTCACCTGTCCTGACCGTCATGAACCCGGACGACCGATGGGTCCGGATCTTCGTACGGGAGGACCGCATCGGCGCGGTGAAGATCGGTGCGACAGCGCACATCAGGACCGACACGTATCCCGAAAGAGAATACAAGGGCGAAGTGACCTTCATCGCCTCGGAGGCCGAGTTCACGCCCAAGAACGTACAGACGGAGGAGGAGCGCGTGAAGCTCGTCTACGCGGTGAAGGTGAGCGTGTCCGGAGATCCCGAGCTGGACCTCAAACCGGGAATGCCGGCGGACGTGTGGCTGCGACTGCCGGACGACGACGGCGACGACGACTCGTGAGATGAACGGAAGCAGTCGACTGCGACGTGGTTTCTGAGCACGGATGGTAGGGATGATGAGTGAGAACGGCGCCGCGATAAGGGTCGAGAACCTCTCCCGCCGCTTCGGCGACATTCTCGCCGTCGACGGACTGACCTTCGAGGTCGCCGAGGGACAGCTCTTCGGCCTCGTCGGTCCGGACGGCGCCGGCAAGACCACGACCTTGCGGATGCTCGCCGGGGTGATGCCTCCGACGTCCGGGGATGCCGTGCTCGCCGGTGTCAGCGTCGCGGACCATCCCGAGGGCGTGAAGCACGACATCGCGTACATGTCGCAGAGGTTCGGCCTCTACGCGGACCTGACCGTGATGGAGAACCTCACCTTCTACGCCGACCTCTACGAGGTCCCCCATCACGAGCGCACGGCACGTCTGGACCGCCTGTTCCGCTTCTCGAACCTCGAGCCGTTCAAGGACAGGCTCGCGGGCGCGCTTTCAGGCGGGATGAAGCAGAAGCTGGGACTCTCCTGCGCCCTCATCCACCAGCCGAAGATCCTGTTGCTCGACGAGCCCACGTTCGGCGTGGACCCGATATCGCGCCGCGACCTCTGGCTCATCGTGCACGAGATGGTAGCCCAGGGCGTCACGGTCGTCGTCAGCACCGCGTACATGGACGAGGCCGAACGCTTCGACAGGCTCGCGCTTCTCCACCGCGGCCGGGTCGTCGCCCTCGGGACGCCCGATGAGCTCGTGGCGGACGTCGAGGGAGACATCCTGGCCATCGAGGTAGACGGCACCCGCCGGGCGAAGCGACTGCTCAGCGACCATCCCGCCGTTCTTCTCGCCGCCGTCTTCGGCGACGCGCTGCACGTCACGGTGTCATCGGCCGACCGGGATGAACAGGCGGTCGTGGGTGCCCTCGCGGACGCG
>WJMD01000072.1 GCA_014728125.1 Candidatus Effluviviaceae Genus V sp. | reverse complement strand
GGCAGGCCGTCGTGACCGAGCCGCCGCAGGCGGCGAGCCCCTTTCGCGTCCCGGCCTGCGGGGCGCGGGCGGCAGGCCACGAGGCTAGAGCAGCTTCTCCTGCTCCCCCTTCGCACCCTCGCCGAAGTACTCGTAGGCGCGCGCCGTGGCCTCGCGGCCGCGCGATGTCCGCTTGAGGAGGCCCTCCTGAATGAGGAACGGCTCGTAGATCTCCTCGAGCGTCTCGGCCTCCTCACCGACGGCGACGGCGAGGCTCTTCACACCGACGGGCCCGCCGTCGAACCGGTGGATCACGGCCTCCATGATGCGCCGGTCCATCTCATCCAGCCCGCGCTCGTCGACCTCCAGACGAAGGAGCGACTCGTGCGCGACCTCGGCCGTGATGCGGCCGTCGCTCATGACCTCGGCGAAGTCGCGGACGCGCCTCAGGAGCCGGTTCGCGATCCTCGGGGTCCCGCGCGAGCGGCGCGCGAGCTCGAGCGCGCCCTCGTCGTCGATCGGGACCTCCAGGATGCGCGCCGAGCGCTCCACGATGCGGGAGAGCTCCTCGGGGTTGTAGTAATTGAGGCGCTGGGCCACGCCGAAGCGCGACCTCAGAGGCGAGGTCAGAAGCCCCGCCCGCGTCGTCGCGCCGACCAGCGTGAAGTGCTCGAGGTTCAACCGGACGCTTCTGGCCGACGGACCCTTGTCGAGCACGATGTCGACCGAGAACTGCTCCATGGCCGGATAGAGGTACTCCTCGACGACGTGCTGGAGCCGGTGGATCTCGTCGATGAAGAGGACGTCGCCGCGCTTCAGGTTCGTGAGAATGCCGGTGAGGTCGTAAGGACGCTCGATGACCGGTCCCGAGGTCGAGATGAGCTCGGTGCCCATCTCCGTGGCGATGATGTGCGCGAGCGTGGTCTTCCCCAGGCCGGGAGGTCCGTAGAACAGACAGTGGTCCAGCGGCTCCTCCCGCTTCAGGGCCGCCTCGATGAAGACCGAGAGGTTCGCCTTCAGCGTGTCCTGCCCGACGAACTCGCTGAAGTTCGTCGGACGCAGCCTGCGGTCGTAGGTCGCGTCGTCCGTCGCGACACCCGGCGCTGTCAGCCTGTCGGCGGGGGTCATCGTCACGCTCCCTGCGATGTCCTTATTCAGCCACCCGCGGGCGGCCGGCGGTCTCGAACGGTCACGCTATCGTCCGCCGCCCCGCCGGAGGGCCCTCTTGATGATCTCCTCGACTTCCAGGTCGGCCCCGCACTCCCTCTGCACGGCCAGGACGGCGTCGCGCGCCTTCTCGCGCTTGACGCCGAGCGACATGAGCGCGAGCACGGCGTCGCCCGTCTCCTCGACGGGTCCGGTCTCTCCGATGGACGCGACATCGAGCCCCGACAGCTTGTCCTTGAGCTCGACGATCATCCTCTGTGCCGTCTTCTTCCCGATCCCTGAGACGCTCGTCAAAAGCCCCAGGTCCTCCTCCACGACCGCCCGCTGGAACACGTCAGGCGAGAGCCCGGACAGCACGGCGAGCCCGAGCTTGGGGCCGATACCCGAGACCGAGATGAGAGCCCGGAACATGGTCAGCTCGGACTCGGTGGCGAAACCGAAGAGCTCGAGAGCGTCCTCCTTGACGTGCAGGTGCGTATAGAGGTGGACCTCCGACCCCGCGGTTCCCAGCTCCTTGTAGGTCGACAGCGGTACGAGCAGACTGAACCCGACCCCGCCCACGCCGACGACGACGCCGGCCGGCGTTCTCCTGAGCAGCTTGCCTTCGAGCTCGGCGATCACTTTCTGCAGGCTCCCTCTCTCTTGTGTACGTGGCAGACGGCCACCGCGATCGCGTCCGACTCGTCCTCGCGCATCCCGTCGATCTCGATCGACAGGAGCCGGGACACCATCGAGGCGACCTGGGCCTTCGACGCGTTGCCGTGCCCCACGACCGACAGCTTCACCTCTCTGGGAGCGTACTCGAAGACCGGGACCCCCGCCTGGGCCGCCGCCAGAATGGCGACGCCGCGGGCGTGTCCGAGCATCAGCGCGGACCGGACGTTCTTCGCGTGGAACACGCTCTCCACGGCGATCTCGTCCGGCCTGTGCTTCGCTATCTGTTGTGAGATCTCGGCGTGAATGGCGACGAGCCGTTCGCCGAGCGGCTTTCTCGAAGAGGTGGCCACGAAGCCATGGGTCACGGGACGGGTTCCGCCGTCGCCGATCTCGACGACGCCGAAGCCGGTCACGATGCTCCCGGGGTCGATACCCATCACGATGACGCGGTCGGCCACGCGACTACACCTCGTCCCCGAGAGCCTCCATCACCCCTTCAGGAATGTCGAAGTTCGCGGAGACGTTCTGGACGTCGTCGTGATCGTCCAGGACGTCCATAAGCTTCAGGACCTTGCGGGCAAGGTCCTCCGACTCGAGCTTGACGGTCGAGCCGGGCACTCTCGTGATCTGTCCGCTCCGGACGGGAATGCCCGCCCCGTCGAGCGCCTCGCGGACCTGCATGAAGTCCTTCGGGTCCGTCGTGACCTCGAAGACGTCACCCTCCGTCGAGAAGTCCTCGGCCCCGGCCTCGATGACGGTCTCGAGAACCTTGTCCTCGTCGTTCCCCTCGACGGGAACGTGGATGACGCCCTTCTGCGTGAAGTTCCACGCGACGCTGCCGCTCTCGCCGAGGTTCCCGCCGTGCTTGGTCAGGAGATGCCTGATCTCGCCGACGGTCCGGTTCTTGTTGTCGGTCAGCGTGTCGATCATGAGCGCGACGCCCTCGGGTCCGTACGCCTCGTACATGACCTCCTCGTACTGGACGCCCTCGATCTGACCGGTGCCCTTCATGATCGCGCGCTCGATCTTGTCGTTCGGCATGTTGGCGTCGCGCGCCGCCTGGATCTCGGTCCGGAGCCTCGGGTTCTTCTCCGGGTCGCCGCCGCCCTGCCGCGCAGCCACCTCGACGAGCTTCGCGTGGCGGTTGAAGATCTTCCCGCGCTTCGCGTCGGCGGCCGCCTTCTTGTGCTTAATGCTGTGCCACTTCGAGTGTCCTGACATGGGCACCCCCTCGCCAGAAGGCCTCACGAACGGATGTCGTCACCGGAGGACTACTCCTCCTCGGCCTCCTGCTCAGCCTCGGCCACGAGCTTCGCCTGCACGTCGCCGGGGACCTCCTCGTAATGGGAGAACTCCTGCTCGTAGAAGCCCCTCCCCTGTGTGATCGAACGAAGGTGCGTCGAGTACTTGTAGAGCTCGGCGAGCGGGACGAATGCGCGCACGACCTGCGACCGTCCCTCCTGCGCCGTTTCCTTGATGCGGCCCCTGCGCGACGAGACGTCGCTCATGACATCGCCGAGGTACTCGTCGGGGACGCGGACCGTGATGAGGTAGACCGGCTCGAGCATCACGGGCTTCGCGTCGTTGGCGGCCAGCCGGAAGCCGATCGAACCGGCCATTTTGAAGGCCATCTCGGACGAATCGACCGGGTGGACCTTGCCGTCGTACACGGCGACCTTGACGTCCACGACAGGGTAGCCGGCCAGGATGCCGCGGTCCATCCTCTCCCGCACGCCCTTCTCGACGGCCGGGATGAACTTGGACGGGATGGCCCCGCCGACGATCTCGTCGAGGAACTCGAGCCCCTCGCCTCGCTCGTTCGGCTCGACCCTGAGCCATGCGACGCCGAACTGCCCGCGTCCACCGGACTGCTTCTTGTACTTGCCCTCGGCCTGCGCGGTTCCCTTCACCGTCTCGCGGTACGGGATCTTCGGCTTGTGCAGCTCGACGTCGACGCCGAACTTCTGCTTGAGCTTGTCGACCATCACGTCGAGGTGAAGGTCGCCGAGACCCGAGATGATGGTCTGTTTGATGACCGGATCGTACTGCACCGTGAACGTCGGGTCCTCCTCGTGAAGCGACTGAAGCCCCCTGGAGACCTTCTCCTCGTCGCCCTTCGACTTGCCCGAGACCGCAACGGCGAGCACCGGCTTCGGGAACTCGATGGGCGGCAGCACGACCGGGTTCGACTTGGCACAGAGCGTGTCGCCGGTCGAGGTCTGCTTGAGCTTGACGACGGCGCCTATGTCGCCGGCGGAGACCGACTCCATCTCCTCACGCTCTCGTCCGTTCATGGCGTAGACGGTTCCCATACGCTCACCGGCGTCCTGCGAGGCGTTTGTCACATCGTCGCCCGAGGAGACCGAGCCGGAGTAGACGCGGAAGCAGGAGAGCTCGCCCACGTGCTGCTCGGCTACCGTCTTGAAGACGAGACCGGTGAACGGTCCGTCCGCGGACGGCTGGACCTCGACCTCGTCCTCCTCGGAGCCGGGCCTCAAGCCCTTCGTCGCGCCCACGTCGGTCGGCGACGGCAGCACGCCCTCGATGAGGCTCATCAGCTGCTCGATGCCGGCCATGCCCGGACCTACCACCGGAACAACGGGAACGATCGATGTCGCCAGAACGCCCTGCTTGAGTCCGTTCAGGATCTCCTCCGGCGTGAGTTCCTCGTCCGCGAAGAACTTCTCCATCAGTTCCTCGTTCGCCTCTGCGGCCGCCTCGATGAGCTGCCCCCTGAGCTCCTCGACCTGGTCGGCCATGTCGTCCGGCACGTCGCCCTTCGTGACCTTGCCGGAGCCGTCGGCCACCCAGGCCGTGCCGGAGATGAGGTCGACGACGCCCTTGAAGGAATCGGCGGCGCCGATCGGCAGGGCCATCGGCACGAACCGGCCTCCGAGCGCCTCGGAGCAGTCGTCGATGGCCTTCTGGAAGTCGGCGTGCTCCTTGTCCATCTTGCTCACGCACATGATGCGAGGCTTCGAGTCGCTCTCGAGGAACTGCCAGACGAGCTCGGTCCCGACCTCGACGCCGGAAGGCGCCGCGACGAGCAGCACGGCCGCATCGGCGACGCGGAGGCCCGCCCGAACGTCGCCGTAGAAATCGGCGTACCCGGGACAGTCGAGCACGTTGACCTTGACCCCGTTCCGTGTGTAGTGACCGAGCCCCAGGCTCAGCGTGATCTGCCGCTTCTTCTCCTCCTCGGAGTAGTCGAGGGTCGACGAACCGTCATCCACCTTCCCGAGCCTGGAAACGGCTCCTCCGGCATACAACAGGGCGTCGGCTACAGACGTCTTCCCCGCACCGCCGTGCGATACCAGGGCGACGTTTCTGATCTTCTCGGGAGCAGGTGACTTCATATGCCTTCCTTCCAGCGTCTTCGGACCTTCTCAGGCTGTTCGTATGGTCTGATATCCCGTCGGGCACCGATCCGCGCGGCGCGGCCACGGTCGGCGGCCGCGCGTGTCGGTAACAAACGCTAGAACATACCAAGCATAGGGCCCTTCGTCAACAGGAAACGGGGACATTCCGCTTGCGTGACCCCCGATGCCGTGGTACGTTTGCAGTTTGACTATGGCCCCCACCTGTGGGGCCGGCTGACCGCTTCGAGAGCTCAAACAACATGGAGGCTTTACCGGGATGCTTGCGGCACTTCGTTCGAACACAAAGGCCTTTCTCTGGATCGTCATGGTGGCCTTCGTCGGCTTCATCTTCGCCGCCTGGGGCCGCGGGATCCAGCGGTCTCAGAAGGGTCCGGAACGCGGTCTGATCGGTCGGGTCGAGAGCGTCCCGATAGAGTACCGTCAGTTCAACGAGGCGTACCGGCAGAACCTCCAGACCTACGCTCAGCGAACGGGCTCTGAGGTCGACGAGCAGACCGCGGAGGTCATCCGGAACGAGACGTGGAACCAGCTCGTGAACGAGGTGCTCATCGAACAGGAAATCGAGCGGCTCGGCATCGACGTCCCGGACCAGCATGTCTTCGACACGCTGTGGAACCAGCCTCCCCAGTTCGCCTACGAATCCCCTGCCTTCCAGGACGAGCAGGGCAACTTCAGCTTCGACCTCTATCACCGCGAGATCCAGCTGAACCCGGAGCGCTGGGAAGGCATCGCGGAGATGTACAGGAACACGCTGAAGCAGCAGATCCTGACCCAGGAGATCCAGGCCGGCGCGTTCGTGACCGAGGCCGAGCTCTGGCAGGAGTGGGTCGCCCAGAACGCGACTGCGACCGTCACCTACGTCGTCTCGGACCCCCGCACGGTCGAGCGAGAGGACATCGTCCCCACCGAGGACGAGGCCAGGGCGTACTTCGAGGCCAACCGTCGCGACTACGAAATCCCCGAGCGCGTCGTGCTCGACTACGTCGAGTTCTCGCGCGAGCCGACCGAGGAGGACGAGGCCGACGTCCGGAACCGTCTGACAGACCTGGCCGAATCGGTCCGTCAGGGCGAGGAGTTCGCCGAGCTCGCGAGCATCTACTCCGACGGTCCGAGCCGCGCCGAGGGCGGCGACCTCGGGTGGTTCGGCAGAGGTCAGATGGTGCCGGAGTTCGACGAGGTCGTCTTCGGCATGGAGGAAGGCGAGGTCAGCGACCCGTTCGAGACCCAGTTCGGCTACCACATCGTCTACCTCGAGGACACGAAGACCGAGAACGGCGAGGAGATGGTCAAGGCCCGGCACATCCTCCTGGAGGTCGCGCCGAGCGAAGAGACACTTGTGGCGGTCGAGCAGGCGGTCTCCGAGTTCTCCGAGCTGGCGGCCGACGACGGGCTCATCGAGGCAGCGACCGAGATGGACTACGAGGTCCGGACGACCGATCCGTTCGCCGACGGCCGCTTCATCCCCGGCATCGGAACCCTCAGACCGGCCGTCAAGATGGCGTTCGACTCGGACGAGGATACGGTCCTCGGTCCGTACGTGACACCCGACGCCTACTACGTCTTCGAGGTCCGGGAGAAGCTCTCCAGCCGCGTCCCGTCGTACGACGAGCTGGCCGAGGACGTCGCCGAGCGCGGCGCTCAGCATCCCGCGGTCCGCGACCTGACGAGAGAGCGCATGGCCGAGCGGGCACGAGCCATCGCGGAGGACGTGGCGACGGCGGTCAGGTCCGGCAACACACTCGAGGAGGCTGCGGCGCTCCACGGCCTGGACACCCGAAAGGCGGGGCCGTTCACGCGCCGCGACGCGGTGCCCGGCGTCGGACAGCGGAACGCCTTCGTCGGCACGTCCTTCGGCCTCCGCACCGGGGAGACGAGCGGCGTCATCGAGGTCCAGGACCCCACACGCTACTACGTGCTTCGCCTTGAGAGCAGGACGGCCGCCGACCAGCAGACTTTCGAGGAGCAGAAGGACCAGCTCCGCCAGCAGCTCATGCAGATGGAGCGCATGGACCTGTTCGCGTCCTGGCTCGAGGGACTCCGCGACGACGCCGACATCGAGGACTTCCGCGACCTCTACTTCTAGCCGGCGTCATACAGCGACGACACACAAGGGCCGCGGGAGCATCATCCCGCGGCCCTTCTCTTTCGCGGTCGCGTGCCCGACCATGATGTCCGAACGGAATCAGCCTCTCTCGAGGAAACGGTCGCAGTCCTTCCCTACGACGACCACGAGGTCGACGAGCGGCGTCCGCGGAACCTGTTGGATGACCTGCACGACATCGAGGTTCCGGGCGAGCCCGACCGCCGAGTCGAAGTCGCCCGTCCTGTCGACGACGAACGTCTCATCGTAGTCGAAGCTCTCCGCGTTCCGGTAATCGACCACGTCGTAGCCCATGCCGCGAAGGAGGCGCGCCGTCCTCTCCCCGACGCCCGACAGGCCGCACCCGTTCAACACAAGCACGGTCTGCGGCCCCGCTTTGGTCGGCTCCGGCTCGAAGAGTCCGGCCAGGGTGAGTCCGACGAAGACGACCGCCGCCATAAGCACGAGGATGCCGGTCGTGTAGAGCTTCGACGCCGGGCTGCGCTTCTTTCTCCGCTTCCTTGCCATCGAGGCTACCGTTCGAGTTCTGCGAGGAGCTTCGCGTAGGTCTGCTTCAGGAGCTCCGGGATGACGCGCGTCTCTCCGAGCACGGGCATGAAGTTCGTGTCCCCGGACCACCGGGGAACGATGTGAACGTGGAGGTGTCCGACGACACCGGCCCCCGCGCACGCCCCGAGGTTGACCCCGACGTTCATCCCCTGCGGAGAGAAGGCCTGTTCGAGCAGCGACTCCGCCAGAGCGACCTCGTCCATCAGGTCGATCCGCTCATCACGCGTCAGTTCGGAGAACGACCCGACGTGACGGAACGGAGCGACCATAACGTGTCCGTTGTTGTAGGGATAGGCGTTCATGATGACGAACGAGTGCTCCGAACGGTGGAGGATGAGCCGGGCCTCGTCGTCGTTCTCGCCAGGCTTGTCGCAGAAGATGCAGCCGTCGGTCTTCTCGGACATGAGGTACTCCATCCTCCAGGGGGCCCAGATCCTGTCCATGCCGCGTCGCCTCTCCCTCCGGTCGCGTCGTGTCGTCCCGGCCGCTGCCTGCGGTCAGCCGATCTCGGCGGCCTCACCGAGAATGACGTTGTCGATGAGCCGCGTGTCCCCGACGTAGACCGCCGCGGTTACCATGACGCCGTCGTTGAGCGTCCGAACGGGCACCAGCGTCTTCGCATCGACGGCCTCCACGTACTGCAGGCGGACGGCTGGCTCCTTCTCTATGGTCCTCCTGACCTCGGAGACGACCGCCTCGGCGCTCCGCTCCCCGCCCTCGTAGCGGTCACGGGCGGCCGCCAGAGCGGCCGAGAGCACCCGGGCGCGGGCGCGTTCCTCGTCCGACAGGTAGCGGTTTCTCGAGCTCAGTGCGACGCCGTCGTCCTCCCGGACGATCGCCCCCCGCACGATCTCAACGCCGAGGTTCAGGTCTGCCGCCATGCGCTCGATCACGGCGACCTGCTGACCGTCCTTCTGGCCGAAGACCGCCAGATCCGGACGCACGATGCCGAAGAGCTTCGCGACGACGGTCGTGACGCCGTCGAAGTGACCCGGTCGATAGGAGCCGCAGAGCCGGTCGGTCAGGTCCTTCACGTGAACGACCGTCGAGAACCCCTCCGGGTACATCTCCTCGGCCGAGGGTGCGAACAGGATGTCCGCGCCGGCCGCCTTCGCCAGCTCGGCGTCGCGTTCGAGGTCCCGGGGGTAGCGTTCGAAGTCCTCGCCCGGACCGAACTGCGTCGGGTTGACGAAGACGCTCACCACGGTCGCGTCGGACCTCGACGCCGCCAGCCGCACGAGCGAGAGGTGCCCCTCGTGGAGCGCTCCCATCGTCGGCACGAGCGAGAGCCGTCCCTTCCGGGAAAGCTCGCGTGCGCGCCGTTCCATCGTGGCGACTTCCGACACGAGCTCCATATCAGTCGTACGTCTCCTCGTCCGACGGGTAGCTCCCCGACCGCACGTCCTCGACGAACGAACGCGCCGCCTCTCTGACGACCTGTTCGGCGTCCCCGTACGCACGGGCGAACCGGGGCTTCGGACCGCCCGCCGTGTAGCCGATGATGTCGTTGACGACGAGCACTTGCCCGTCACAGTCGGGTCCGGCGCCGATACCGACGGTGGGGATGCTCACGGCTTCGGTGATCGCCCTGCCGACCGGGCTCGGCACGGCCTCGAGGACGATCGAGAAGCACCCGGCCTCGTCGAGAGCCGCGGCGTCTGAGAGAAGCCGCTCCCGCGCCTCGTCCGACGTCCCCTGGATGCGGTAGCCGCCGAACTCGTTGATCGACTGAGGCGTCAGTCCGACGTGCCCCATGACCGGGATGCCGGCCTCGATGATGGCCCGCACCTTCTCCACGACCTTCCGTCCGCCCTCGAGCTTGACGGCTCCGGCGCCGCCCTCCTTGACCAGACGGCCGGCACTCCGGACGGCGTCCGCGACCGAGGCCTGATACGACATGAACGGCAGGTCGCCGATGACGAGGGCCGCGGGTCTGGCGCGCGAGACGGCCGCCGTGAGCATGACCATCTCGTCGAGCGTGACCGGCAGGGTCGTGTCGTAGCCCAGGACGACCATCGCCGCAGAGTCGCCGACGAGGATGGCATCGACGCCGGCATCGTCAACGAGCCGGGCGGTGACGGCGTCGTACGCCGTGAGCACCGCGACCTTCCGCCCCGAGCCCTTCATCGCAGCAATGCCGGGGGCCGTGCGCTTCTTCCGCTCCATGGGTGTCCTCAGGATCTCGTGCCGATGGGAACGTAGTACGCGGTGCCGGTGTCGTGCTCCTCGATCTCCTTCGCCAGCTCCTCGAAGTCGGCGGAGCTCTTCACGAAGTCGATGTCGTTCGTGTTGACGACGATCAGCGGCGTGCTCGTGTAGTGGAAGAAGAAGTAGTTGTAGGCCTCGTTCAGCGTCTCGATGTACTCGCGCGAGATGTCGCGCTCGAAGTCCCTCCCGCGCTTCCGGATCCGCTCCATCAGGACGTCGTCCGACGCCTGAAGGTAGACCACGATGTCCGGCTTGGGGACGTCCCGCTCCAGGAGGTCGGCGAGACGCTTGTAGAGAGCCAGCTCGTTGTCGTCGAGCGTGATGTTCGCGAAGATGCGGTCCTTCGCGAACAGGTAGTCGGCGACCACGCGCTCCATGAACATGTCGGACTGCTTCATCTCGAGCTGCTGGCGGTGCCGCGAGAGCAGGAAGAAGAGCTGCGTCTGGAACGCGTAGCCCCGCATGTCCGCATAGAACTGAGCGAGGAACGGGTTCTCCTCGACGACCTCGAGTTTGAGATGCGCCTTCCACTTCTCGGCGAGAAGCCGGGCGAGGGTGGTCTTCCCCACCCCGATGACGCCCTCGATGGCCACGTAGTTCTTCGCGGGCACGCTCTCTCCTGGTCTAGGCCGGTTCACCGACGCGCGGCGGCGTGCCGATGCGCCGGATCTCCGAGGCGATGTCGCCCAGGTGGTCGAGATGGTCCCTGACGCTGAGCTCGGTCCCCGGCACGATCATGTGCCCCGCGAGCTCGGCCAGGGGTACGAGTGCGAAAGCGCGCTCGAGGAGCCCCGGGTGCGGCAGCACGAGTTCCTCGGTGTCGAGCTCGACATCCTCGTAGACGAGAAGGTCAAGGTCCATGGTCCGGGGACCCTTCGGCTCCCTCCGAACGCGGCCGCAGCGGTCCTCGATGGCGAGGAGCGCACGCATGAGCGCCCGCGGTTCGAGCGCCGTCTCGATCTCCGCCACGGCGTTCAGATAGCGGGGCTGCTCTCCCACGCCCACGGGCTCGGTGTCGTAGAGCGACGACACGGCGATGAGCTCGGTCTCCTCGAGCTCGGAGACGTAGGCCAGCGCGCGTCGGAACGCCCCGAGCCGGTCGCCGAGATTGGAGCCCACGCCGATCCAGGCCCTTGCCAGAAGATCACCCCCTCGAGCGGTCGCGTCCGCCCGTCGCGCCGTGACGTGCGACCCGCGGTCGGGCTAGCTGGTGTGCGTCACCTCGACCTCGACGTGGTCGATGGTCCCGGCTATCGGCACACTGGGCTTCCTGACGCGCACGGTCACCTTCAGGGCCCCGAACTGCTCCAGAACGTCGCGCGCGATCTTGTCGGCCATGGTCTCGAGCAGATGGTACTTCTGACCGACGACCTCGCTCTCGACCAGCCGGTAGACCTTCTCGTAGTTGACGGTCTTCTTCATCGAGTCCTCGGCCACCGCGCCCGACAGATCGGCCGAGATCTCGACGTCGACCTCGAAGCGCTGGCCGAGCTCACGCTCGGACGGCGTCGCCCCGTGGTAGCCGTAGAGACGGATGTTCTCAAGCGATACGCGGTACTCAGCCATGTCCATCCTCCGCTCTCCGTTGATACAGGCAGCCCCACAGCGCCTACAAACTACAGGATTCGCCGGATCCTCGCAACGGCCTCAGCGATACGCTCCTCCGTGGCGGTCAGCGCCATGCGGACGTATCCCTCACCCGACGGACCGAAGCCCGAGCCGGGCGTCGTGACGACGTGGGCCTCGTTCAGAAGCCTCCTGGAGAACGTCGCCGAGTCCTCGTCCGTCGGGACGTGCGCCCAGACGTAGAAGCTGGCGTGCGGTCTGTGCACCTGCCAGCCGGCCTCCCAGAGGCCGTCGACGAGCGCGTCCCGCCTGCGCCTGTAGAGCTCGATCTGCTCGTCGATGCGCTCCTGCGGGAGCGACAGCGCCGCCATGGCCGCTCTCTGAATGGCCGTGAAGGCGCCGGAATCAACGTTGTTCTTGACGGTCGCGAGCGCGTCCAGGACGTCCGGGTTCCCCAGGGCGAAGCCGATGCGCCAGCCCGTCATGTTGAAGGTCTTCGAGAAGGAGTGAAACTCGACGCCGACCTCGCGCCCCCCGTCGGCCTGGAGCAGCGAGATGCGCGGCCCGTCGAACACGAGCTCCGAGTAGGCGCCGTCGTTGACGGCGACGAACCCGTGCTCCTCGGCCCGGTTGACGAGAAGCTGGAAGAACTCCGGATCGGCCGCGGCACCGGTCGGGTTGTTCGGGAAGTTGACGGTGAGGAGCTTCGCCTCGTCGAGCACCGGTCTGGGCTGACAGTCGAGGTCCGGTCTGAAGCCGAGCTCCGGGTCGAGGGGCATGTGGACGACGTCGGCCCCCGCCAGGAAGGCCGCCGACTGATAGACCGGATACGCGGGATCGGGTACCAGACACGTGTCGCCCGGATCGAGCAGGGCGAGCGGCAGGTGACCCAGCCCCTCCTTCGTTCCGATGAGCGCGAGGACCTCGCGCTCTGGGTCGAGCGCGACGCCGTAGCGCTCCTCGAACCACGCGGCGACCGCCCGGCGCAGCTCGAGCTCCCCCCGCTGCGAGGGATAGACGTGGGTAGACGGGTCGGCGCACGCCTCGCGAAGGGCGTCGACGATCTCCGGGAAGGTCGGGCAGTCCGGGTCACCGATGCCGAGATCGACCAGGTCGACGCCGCCCTGCTTGAGCTCGCGCTTCGCCCGGTCCAGCTCGACGAAGAGATACGGAGGAAGCCTGTCGAGGCGCCTGGCGCGCCGGAAGCTCTTCATGACAACACCGTCCCCGACCTCAGACGGCCGCGCCGCGAGGGCGCGGCAGGACGACACAACCCCGCGCAGTCCCCGGAAAGCCCCGCGGACCGCGCCAGCACGAAGGCTAGCCCCGCTCCCGAAGGAGTGTCAAGGAGAAAGGCCCCCCACCGGTTCCCGAAGGTCCCAGGACAGCTCGGCGCACCGTGCGGTGCCCGGAGACCATGCTCGGGCTCTCTCGACCGCCGCCCCGGGTGCTCAGAGACTACGCTCCCGTCTCCCTGAGGGCCGCCCGGAAGGCCTCAAGAACCACCTCGACCTCCTCAGGCGAGATTACGAGCGGAGGCATCCAGCGGAGCGTGCTCCCAGTGGAGAGCGACGAGTGAGCTCCGTGGGCCTTCATCCGGTCCTGAATGTCGGGCACGCGATCGGCCGAATCGAGATCGACGGCGACCATCAGCCCGAGCGTCCTGAAGCCCTTGACGGCGGGCGAGTCGATCTGCGACAGCCCGTCGGCGAACTGCTTCGAGCGCTCGACCGTGCGCCTCGTCAGGTCGAGACGCTTCATCTGTCGCGTCGCGATGAGCGCGGACGTCATCGCCATCGGGTTCCCGCCGAAGGTCGAACCGTCGTAGCCTCCGACCATCTTGTCCGAGATCTTCCCGTGCGTGACTACGGCCGTCACGGGGTACCCTCCCCCGAACGACTTCCCGATCGCCATGATGTCGGGTGTGACACCGTACCTGTGGCTCGCGAACCACTGCCCCGGCTTCTCGGCCACCCGGCCGAAGCCGGTCTGGACCTCGTCGGCGATCATGACGGCGCCGTGGTCGTCGCAGAGCTTCCGGAGACCCTCGGCGAACTCGGGCGTCGCCGGGCGCATGCCGCCTTCCTCACCCTGGATGAGCTCGAGGATGACGGTCTTCGCCTTCCCCTCCTTCAGGAGCTTCTCGACACTGTCGAGGTTGTTGAACTCGGCGAAGTGGACCCAGTCCTCGTTCTCCAGACCGAACGGCTTCCGGTAGGCCTCGTTGTAGGTGACGGCGACCGCCCCGTGCGTGCGGCCGTGGAAGCCGCCTTCGAAGGCGATGACGCCCCTGTGAGCGGTGAAGGCCTTGGCGACCTTCAAGGTCTTGTCGACGGCCTCGCCGCCCGAGTTCTGCCAGTAGAAGCGGTCGAGCCCCTCGGGCAGCATGCCGTGGATCTCCTTCAGAAAGCGCGCCCGAGCAACCTGGATGCGGTCCTCCTTCTGAGAGACCAGCAGACTCGCCTGGTTCATCAGGCCGACCGCGAGCTCGGGGTTCGAGTTCCCCAGGTTCGTCGCGCTGTAGTTGCTGTCGAGGTCGATGTACGAGCGCCCCCACGAGTCCCAGATCGTCGCGCCGTCCCCTCTGACGGGCAGGAGGTCGTCCTCCAGATGCGACACCGGGATCTTGTACTGCTTGTGGAGGTCGATGACCTCACCCGTCGACAGCTCGGACTCGAAGAGGAGCTGGGCCGCGAGGGCCGACTGGTCAGCGTCGAGACGCTCGCCGAGCAGCGCCGCCAGACGAACGGCGTCCGGCACGCTCAGCGGATCGCGCGGGCCGCTTGTCCCGTCCACGACGCCTCCGGCCTCTCCCGCCAGATGCTCCCTGCTCGTCTTGTCGTCGATGACGATCCCGATGACCTCGAGAACCCGCTCGAGCGTGGGGGCGCTCCGCTCCGGGAACTGCTCCGGTTCGAGCGCCAGCACGTCGATGAGCGAGTACTCGAAATCCATACGTTCGGAGCGCTCCGGGCGCTCCGTCGACTGCGTGTTCATGGAACCTCCCTCTCGAGGATGATATGCGTGAGTTGTCGGCGGCGGGACGCGTGGAGTGAAGAGACGCCCGCGCGGCGGGCGCCCGTCCCGCACGCCGCAGGCTAGTCGCGTTCGACCTCTTCGACCTCGCGGTACCACGTGACGCGGTCGCCGATCTTCGACCGGAGCTTCCACGCCATGCTCTTCGGCTGGTCGTCGATGAGACGCGAGAGCACCGCGAGCCGCTTCTTGACCGGCGCGGCCTCGTCGATGCCCAGGTACTCATCGGCGAACCGCTCGACCTTCTCGATGTTCATGGTGGCGGTCCGCCAGAAACCCCAGTCGCCGCCCATCAGCCGCGCGATGTACGCGCCGTCGACGGCGGCATTGTCGCCCTCGGTCTCTGAGACCGCGTGCTGGCGGAGCAGCATCATGACGTCGATGAGGTCCTTCCGGTTGATCTCTACGATCTGGAGCTTCTCGAGCAGCAGATCGGCCAGAGTGATGGTGGGGGAATCGAGCTCCAGCCGGCCGCGGAAGTCAATCTCGTGACAGAACCTGAGCTTGTCGATGAAGATGTCGGTGTGCACGGGCTCGGTCGGATGGTAGAAGATGCGCCGCTTGTCCCCGAAGAGCCGTAGGACGTTCTGGTTCTCCTCCCATCCGAGGTCGAAGAACGTGTCCTGGACACGGTCGATCTCCTTCATGTAGGCCATGAAGTCGATGTCGGTGAGAACGCGCTCGTTCTCGTACTCCATCCACTTGTAATCCGGGCACTTGATCCGGAACGCCAGCGCCCCGAGCACGCGGATGGTGGCGCCGTGCTCGTCGGCCTTCGCCACGAGCTCATCCAGGATCTGGCTAAGACGCCGCTCCTGCTCCTCGAGGACGTCAGGCGTCAGCTCGGCGCCTTCGGGGATGAACGGTATCGGATGTGAGGTTTCCGGCGTCATCTACCCCTCGACCTTCCAGTGGCTGCCGACGCGGCCGTCCTCGATCTCGATGAGGTAGCCGCGGAGAATGCCCTCGCCGTACTCGGACCCCGGGTTGACCACGGGGGTCTCTCCCAGCTTGTCGTGTCCGTACGACTCGTGGATGTGCCCGTGGAGCCCGATCATCGGCTGGTACTTCTCGATCGCGCTTCTGACGGCCTTGCTGCCGACGTGCACGAAGTTGACCTGCCCGGCGACGGTCACCGGCTTCTTGTTCGCGTCGAGCTCCGGCGCGAGGTCCAGCATCGTCCCGTGCGGCGGCGCGTGCAGGTTGAAGATGGCCTTCGACGGGTCGTCGAGCTGTCTGACCAGCTTCTCGATGCGCTTCGCCATCCCCTTCTCGCCGTCCTCGCGGGGCGTCTCCCAGGGCGTCGGGTTGACGTAGTCGAGGCTGATGGTCGGGGCGCCCAGGACATCGACCACGCCGTCAAGAGGCCACCTGATCCCTCGGTCGCCGAACGACTTGATGACGTCATCGATCTCCCAGTCATCGTCGTTCCCGGGCATCACGATGACGTCGACCTT